>NZ_JBMDKC010000389.1:0-340 GCF_057809515.1 Bacillus sp. FG16 | reverse complement strand
TAAGTGAAACAATCAATGTAGTGAATTCGCAAATCAAGTTTACAGAGATGTAGAAGAGGAGAAACCATCATGACTAAATCAGTTTTAACAAAAGACTTACAAAAGAAACAAATACTCGATGAATTCTTACAGCATTGTGAACAACAACAAGTTAAAGCGCTACAAAAGAATGACCCATATCTATTTTGCATCTGGATCAAAGAAGCTCGATTAGCCCGAAGGGAATTGGCAGCACTCTATCGTGCGAAAGAAAAGCATGATGAGGAACGAGCGCATATTCGTGGGATTGTTCACCGCTTGAAAAGTATCGGTGTGAATGCGGATGTTGTGGAGAGGGTGC
>NZ_JBMDKC010000388.1:0-341 GCF_057809515.1 Bacillus sp. FG16 | reverse complement strand
TTTCATATCGACAAATTGTTGCTTTAGCTTTACCAATTTGTAATCCAAGCTCTTGTTGTGTCATTTTTTTCTTATTTCGAAGTTCTAAAAGTAATTGGTAGTTCACTTTCATTGATAATCACCTCGTTTACGATTTTTATTATACACACAAATTACCCTGAAGACAACTATAGTTTAGAATTTTTTAAAAATATATTTTTTATCCAATTTGGGTTTACTTATAGGAAACATTAGTATTAATATGTATGTAAAGGTTATCCCTATAGGTAACTTTTTCTGAGGAGGCAAATACATGTTTAATGAACGGTTAAAACAATTAAGAATAGAGAACAACTTAACCC
>NZ_JBMDKC010000387.1:0-345 GCF_057809515.1 Bacillus sp. FG16 | reverse complement strand
GGAAAACATGTATTTGGCATGCCTTTTTTCCTAATTAAGCTGAGTAGTTACTTTTATTTTTGATGGGATAAAAGTGTTGTCTGAATTTTATTTAGATACATACACAAGTTCTTCTTTACGTGTTGGTAATGAATAGCGAGTGCGATATCTCCACTTAGTGATATGAAGTAGGATAGTCCCATTACTTTTATAAAATGTTTTGTCCTTACTAGCATTGAGATGACCTCCAATGGTGACTTTGCATTCAGTATAACAAAATATATTGCGTTGGAAGTATGGAAAATTTAGTTTGAGGTGAGAGCGATGACGAAAATTAAAAGATGGTTAACCAAAGAAGGATTATTA
>NZ_JBMDKC010000386.1:0-347 GCF_057809515.1 Bacillus sp. FG16 | reverse complement strand
GTATCTCCTGAACGACTCACATCAAATAATTGTAAAAGACCTTTCCGGTCTCGAACGGTTCCTGTAAATTTTTCAGTTACAATTTTTTCGCATCCATACTCGGTAAGTGAATGAATTTGACGATCCAAGTTTTGATCTACTGTTGATACACGTGCATATCCAATAATCATAAATGCCTCCTGTATATTTATCTATTTTTATTGTACAGGAGACACTATTTTTGTAAAGGTATTTGGTAATATTTCTGGACATATTTTTTGGTAAGAAAGGAATACAGTAAACACAGATCATTCCTCATACAGAATGTATGTTACAAAAACACTGGTTTTTGGTAATTAATAATTGTT
>NZ_JBMDKC010000385.1:0-349 GCF_057809515.1 Bacillus sp. FG16 | reverse complement strand
TTTTCGCATATTCCAAACAAAGTCTATTCATGATTTCATGAATCAAATGGCGATTTGGAATTAAAATGATTCGCCAATCATCTTTAGAAATAACGTATTACGAGCAGAAATATCTTTCTTACGATTTGCAAGATTATGTATATCTCTAAAGCTATCGATATAGTTGTAGACCATTTGTTTAAACGTACTTGTAAAATAGCCAATCGGATTTTTCATTAATTTCCCGTTATGCTCGTACTTATGTGTTTTAGAGATCAAGACAGAAGAAGCATTCGCAAGAATGTTTTGGAATATATCTGTATCCGCAAGTAAATTAAATTGTTTTGCAGCTTTCTTTGCGATGTTTCTC
>NZ_JBMDKC010000384.1:0-349 GCF_057809515.1 Bacillus sp. FG16 | reverse complement strand
TATTTGCTTCTTTTGCAGAATTTGAAAGAAACCTCATTCGTGAACGGACAGAGGCGGGAAGAATTGCCGCAAGGGCTCGGTGACGTTTTGGTGGAAGACCTGAAAAGTTAGGAGAAAAAGAACAACAAATGATAAAAACACTCGTGTCTAAGAAAATCCCCATTAAAGATATTGCGCAAATATTAAAGATTTCTCGTACAACCGTGTATCGTTATTTACATAAATAGGAGGAAGTTCAGATGGCGACGAGAGAAGTTCTGACTCAAACGCAACGAGAATACTTTTATGAATTACCAGACCAGATGAGTGAACGAGAGCGGATACGATACTACACTTTATCGGAAGAAGA
>NZ_JBMDKC010000383.1:0-356 GCF_057809515.1 Bacillus sp. FG16 | reverse complement strand
CGCATCTTCTCATTGCGGGAGAAACAGGTTCAGGAAAAAGTAGTATGGTGCGAGTCATCTTGTCTACATTGATTCAAACCATGTCGCCCGATACCTTGCATTTGTACCTAGGCGATTTGAAAAATTCAGAGTTTCATTTCTTACGGCGAGTCCAACATGTAAAAGAAGTATGTATGGAAGAAATCGAAATGAACATCATGCTTCAAAAGGTATGGAATGACATCAGGGAACGTAGAAAGCTCATGGCAACATATGAAGTAGATCATATTGACGAATACAACAAATTACATCCGGACAAACGGAAACCCTATATTCTCCTAGCAATTGATGAAGTAGCGATGCTACAAGATGAAAAA
>NZ_JBMDKC010000382.1:0-358 GCF_057809515.1 Bacillus sp. FG16 | reverse complement strand
CGCGTACTCCTGCTTATGAAGAAACATTATACAGAAGAACGTATGGCACGTATTCTGGGTCCTGATAATGATATAGAACTCGTAAGCTTTAGAGGCTCTGATTTAAGCGGCGGAGAGGATATTAATATTGTGCAAGGTTCATCCCTTCCGGAAATGAAATCAGCGCAACAAGACCGGATTATGACGTTGTGGGATAAAGGAGCGATTGTGAAGAAGGATGGTTCACCGGACCCGCAGGCGTTACTCAAACTCATGGGTATGGGCGATAGTAACGAGTTATTTGAAATGCAACAATTGGATGAGAATAAAGCGAAGATGGAAAACAAGCAGTTTGAGCAACTGGCACAGAATCCAGAAG
>NZ_JBMDKC010000381.1:0-362 GCF_057809515.1 Bacillus sp. FG16 | reverse complement strand
AAACGTGCGTGGTGGCAATATTATGATACGCTGCCGAAGATGGTTCATACGATTATGAGTATCGATGCAACATTTAAGGATGAAGCAGACAGTGACTTTGTGTGTATTCAGGTGTGGGGGAAGAATGGGGCGGATATGTATTTAATCGATAATCTCAAGGCACGTATGAACTTCCCAACTACATTACAAGCCATACGTAATATGGTGAGGAAACATCCGAAAGCACACGCTAAATTAGTGGAGGATAAGGCGAATGGACCAGCGATTATTTCGATGTTAAAGAATGAAATAGGCGGTATGATTCCAATGAATCCACAAGGCGGGAAAGTTGCACGTGTGAATGCAGTTTCACCGTATATTGA
>NZ_JBMDKC010000380.1:0-363 GCF_057809515.1 Bacillus sp. FG16 | reverse complement strand
GGTTGCTTCTTCTCTCCTTCCTCCGCTACAATAGATATATACTTTCTTTGCCCATTCCCCCGAAAAAGGGAATAACAAAAAAGACAGAATACGAAAATAAGAAAGGTGACTCACTCTATGAATCAACCTTTAGTCAATTTACGAGTGGATTTTGCTTTTAAGCAATTATTTGGTGTACAAGGACAAGAGGAATTATTGGTTTCTTTTTTAAATGCAATCTTGCATGAATCCTTATCTATACCGATAGTATCACTAAAAATTGAAGACCCACACCTCCATAAAGAATATGAAGAAGATAAATTATCCATACTATATAAGTTGAATTAAAAGATTACAATCGAATACATAATCGATCGATCACTT
>NZ_JBMDKC010000038.1:0-48323 GCF_057809515.1 Bacillus sp. FG16 | reverse complement strand
AGCGCCGATGGTAGTTGGGACCTTGTCCCTGTGAGAGTAGGACGTCGCCAAGCAAGCGAAAACACGAGTCATTTGACTCGTGTTTTTTTGTATTGTTAAAAAGAATGGAAAAGAAGTAATGGTAATACAAACACGTTGCCCAAGAGTTAATCATATTATATAAGAGATGGGTGTATATTTTTCTGTGAATTGTTAAGGATTAGAAGTATAAAATAAGTTCACTTAAATAGGGAGGGAAGGTTATGAAATTACAAAGTGAAGTTTGTATTGTTTGTGAGACAAAAAGAAAAGAAGGCATATATGTTTATAATAATTTAATATGTTATGAATGTGAAAAGGATATGGTGAATACAGAGACAGATGATCCGAAATATATACATTATTTAAAGCAACTTCGAAAATTAGAAGTATCATATTTTTAAATAGGCATATGCCTATTATTTTTTTTGTTCTGTATAATAGATAGAGAATGAATAATAAGGAAGAGATGTAGATGAATCAAAATCATATGCCTTTATATGAGGCGTTAATAGAGTTTAAAGAAAGAGGGCCGTTATCCTTTCATGTTCCAGGTCATAAGAATGGTTTAAACTTCCCTCAGGAGGCAATAAGAGAGTTTAAAGATATTCTATCTATTGATGTAACTGAGTTAGCAGGACTAGATGATTTGCATAGTCCGTTTGAATGTATAGATCAGGCACAACAATTATTGGCTGAAGTGTATGATACAAAGAGAAGTTATTTTTTAATTAATGGTTCAACAGTTGGGAACTTAGCAATGATTTTGTCTTGTTGCGGGGAACATGATATTGTTCTTGTACAAAGAAATTGTCATAAATCAATTATTAATGGTTTAAAGCTAGCGGGAGCAAATCCCATTTTTTTAGATCCATGGATTGATGAAACTTATAGCGTACCAGTGGGAGTTCGTAATGAAATTATTAAGAAAGCAATTGGAAAATATCCAAATGCGAAAGCACTCATTTTAACGCATCCTAATTATTATGGTATGGGGATGGATTTAGAGGGAAGCATCGCTTTTGCACATGCACATAAAATCCCTGTTTTGGTAGATGAGGCACATGGAGCACATCTTTGTTTGGGAGAACCATTCCCGAAATCAGCGTTAACATATGGTGCAGATATTGTAGTTCATTCTGCACATAAAACATTACCCGCAATGACAATGGGTTCCTATTTACATATAAATAGTCACTTAGTAGACGAAGAGAAGGTTACTACGTATTTAAGTATGCTACAATCTAGTAGTCCATCGTATCCAATTATGGCTTCCTTGGATATAGCACGCTTTACAATGGCACGTATAAAAGAAGAAGGTCATGGTGAAATTGTTGAGTTTTTACGGAGATTTAAGGAACGGTTACGTTCTATTCCCCAAATCGCCATTTTAGAATATCCGTTGCAAGACGAGTTAAAGGTTACCGTGCAAACTCGTTGTCAGTTATCAGGCTACGAATTACAGTCCGTATTTGAAAAGGTCGGTATATATACAGAGATGGCTGATCCGTACAATGTTCTATTTATTTTACCCCTGCAAGCAAATGAGGGGTATATGAAGGTTATAGAGATGATTCGAGTAGCATTGCAACATCATGACGTGAAAGACAAGAGGGAATCTATTCGTTATACTTATAAAGATGAATTCTCTCCTTTGCCGTATACGTATAAACAACTAGAAGGATATGGAACAAAGATCGTATCTATAGAAGAGGCTGTTGGAATGATAGCGGCGGAAATGGTAATTCCGTATCCACCTGGAATTCCATTGGTTATATATGGAGAGAGAATTACTTCAGAGCATAAAGAGCAAATTATGTATTTAGAGAGAGCAGGAGCTCGTTTTCAAGGTAATACGAAATATATGAAAGTGTATGATATAGAAAGTAGGTTTTAGGATGAAGGGATTATTTGTAACAATTGAGGGCCCAGAAGGTTCAGGTAAAACAACGTTAATTAAAAGCTTATTGCCATATTTTGAACAAAAAGCACAAAAGGTAATGGCGACAAGGGAACCAGGTGGTATTGCAATTTCTGAGGACATTAGGACGATTTTACATAAACAAGAATATACGATGATGGAAGCACGTACAGAAGCGCTTCTTTATGCTGCTGCGCGCAGACAACATTTAGTAGAAAAAGTTATGCCAGCACTTAATGAGAACTATCTCGTGTTATGTGATCGTTTTATAGATAGTTCTTTAGCATATCAAGGCTATGCAAGAGGATTGGGTATGGATAAGGTATTTGAAATAAATCGTTTCGCAACAGAGGACTGTATGCCTAGTTTAACAATTTATCTAGACATTGAGCCTGAGGTTGGTTTGGCTCGGATTGAAAAAGATGCAGGACGCGAAGTAAATCGATTAGATATGGAAGATATCTCTTTCCATAAACGTGTGCGCGAAGGGTATTTAAAAGTTGTAGAACGTTTCTCGGATCGTATTGTATTGGTAAATGCTGATCAGCCGATGGAAAAACTTATAGAAGAAGTTGTTCAGATTATAGAAGATAAATTGTTATAATAGAAGGAAAGAATGAAATAAGTGAGGTATGCATTATGACGAAGACGTGGGAGCAGCTTTCTGCTATACAACCCATCGGTGTAAAAATGTTGATGAATAGCATTGCAAAAGAGCGTATATCCCACGCTTACTTGTTAGAGGGAGGGAAAGGTACGGGAAAGTTTGCGACAGCAATTCAAATGGCAAAGAGTTTCCTCTGTTCTCAGCGGAATGGAGTAGAGCCCTGTCATGTATGCACAAATTGTAAGCGAATTGATTCAGGTAACCACCCTAACTTACATATTGTAAAACCAGACGGATTATCTATTAAGAAGCAGCAAATTCATGATTTACAAGAAGAGTTTTCAAAAACAGGATTAGAGGCAAATAAAAAATTATATATTATTGAGCACGCAGATCGTATGACAGCAAATGCGGCAAATACACTTTTGAAATTTTTAGAAGAACCAAGTAGTGATACAACCGCTATTTTACTTACTGAACAAAGTCATCAAATTTTAAATACGATTTTATCTCGCTGCCAAGTTGTTACGTTTAGACCGTTACCTACGGAATCTTTAATTAGAAGATTACAGGATGAAGGTATTACAGCATCTTTATCGACACTTGCTGCCCAACTCACAAATAGTTTTGATGAAGCTTTAGCTTTATGTAGTGATGAATGGTTTGCACAAGCACGAGCTTTAGTGATAAAATTATGTGAAGCGCTCGAAAAAGATAAAACCTCTATTTTTTTTGTACAAGAAAAATGGGGAAAACACTTTGGAGAGAAAGAACAATTACAGCAAGGGTTAGATATGTTACTCCTTATTTATAAGGATTTATTATATGTTCAACTTGGAGAAGAAGATCGTCTTGTTTTTCATGAGCAGAAAGAGATGTTTGAATCGTTTTCCTATGCTCAGAAGCGCATTGTATCAGCTCTCTTTAATATATTAGAGGCAAAAAATAGAATCAACGCTAATGTAAATGCGCAGCTTGTGTTCGAACAGTTAGTGTTGCGGTTGCAGGAGGGATGACCGTTTTGTATGATGTAGTAGGTGTTCGCTTTAAGAAGGCCGGAAAGGTATATTACTTTGATCCAAATCAGTTCGATATCTCTGAAAATGAGTTTGTCATTGTAGAAACGGTAAGAGGTATTGAATACGGAAAAGTAGTTATTACCAAAAAGCAAGTTGATGAAAACGACGTTGTATTACCGCTAAAAAAGGTTATTCGTATTGCAAATGAAAATGATCGTACCATTGTTGAAGAGAACAAACATGCTGCAAAAGAAGCATATCAAGTCTGTCAACAAAAGGTAGTAGAGCATAATCTCGATATGAAACTTGTAGATGTAGAGTATACATTCGATCGTAATAAGATTATTTTCTATTTTACTGCGGATGGTCGGATCGATTTCCGCGAACTAGTGAAGGACTTAGCGGCAATTTTTAGAACAAGAATTGAACTAAGACAAATTGGTGTTCGTGATGAAGCGAAGATGCTAGGTGGTATTGGTCCATGTGGTCGTATGCTTTGTTGTTCTACTTTTTTAGGAGATTTTGAACCTGTATCCATTAAAATGGCAAAGGATCAAAATTTATCATTAAATCCTGCAAAAATCTCTGGTTTATGTGGTCGCTTAATGTGTTGCTTAAAATATGAGAATGATGAATATGAGGCAGCAAAGGAACAACTTCCTGATTTAGATCAACGTATACAAACCCCGCATGGTACTGGCCGTGTTATCGGATTAAATATTTTAGAAAGATTAATTCAAGTGGAACTAGTAGACAAGGAACGGATAGTAGAATATACGTTAGATGAGTTAGTGAATAAAGGGGTCGTTTCGAGTCAAACCACAGATTAATGAGGTGGGTGCTTGTGGAGAAAAAAGATATTTTTGAATCGGTTTCTAGTATGGAAGAGCAAATTGGACATTTATACAAACAGTTGGGAGAGTTAAAACAGCATCTTGCAGAGTTGTTGGAAGAAAACCAGCATATAAAAATGGAAAATAACAATTTGCGACACCGTTTTGAAGAAGTGCAGAATAAAGAAAAACAAAAAACTCAAAAACGTAAAGAAGTGAAGCCGAAAACAGATATTGGTGAAGGCTATGACAATTTAGCAAGACTGTATCAAGAAGGTTTTCATATTTGCAATCTACATTATGGAAGTGTACGTAAAGAGGGAGATTGTTTGTTCTGTCTGTCATTCTTAAATAAAAAGTGAAATTACCTTTCCAATTATAATTGGAAAGGTAATTTTTTATACATGAAATAGGGTAGGTTAAGGGTAAGAAAAGGAGCAGTATATGAATTTATATGAAGATGAACGTTTAGATTACTTATTAGCGCAAGACATGAAGATTATACAAAGCCCATCAGTATTTAATTTTTCTTTAGATGCTGTTTTACTGGCAGATTTTGCATGGGTACCAATTCAAAAGGGGAATTTACTTGATTTGTGTACAGGTAACGCAGTTGTCCCCCTTCTATTAAGTACAAGAACAAAAGGAAAGATTACTGGTGTGGAAATTCAAGAACGCTTATATGATATGGGAGTAAGAAGTGTTCAATACAATGGGTTGGAAGAAAGAATTCACCTCATACATGGAGACTTGAAAGATATGCCAGAGAAACTCGGGCGTCATCAATATGATGTTGTTACATGTAATCCGCCATATTTTCAAACACCTCAAACTTCAGAGAAAAATATGAATGAACATTTAGCAATAGCTCGTCATGAAATTATGTGTACATTAGAAGATGTTGTATCTGCAAGTAGTCAGTTAGTAAAACAAGGCGGGAAAGTAGCGTTTGTACATCGTCCAGGACGATTACTCGACATTATCACATTAATGCGTAAATATAAAATTGAACCAAAGCGTGTGCGATTTGTTTATCCTAAGATTGGAAAAGAAGCAAATACATTGTTAATTGAAGGAATTAAGGATGGAAATGCAGATTTGAAAATTTTACCACCACTCGTTGTATATGAGAACAATAACGAATATACAAAGGAGATACGTTCAATTTTATATGGAGAAGAATAAGCATTTTTTTTATGTAGTAGAGTGCTCTGATGGAAGTTATTATGCTGGATATACAAACCATATCGAAAAACGAATTCAGACTCATAATAGCGGCAAAGGAGCTAGGTATACACGTGCGAGGCTTCCTGTCGTTTTAAAATATGTAGAGACTCACGAAGATAAGCGTACAGCTATGCAAGCGGAGTATTATTTTAAGCAATTAACGAGAAAACAAAAAGAGGCATATATGCAAAAAGGAGAACGCTATGTGGCAACAAAAAAGCTTTCAACAAAATGAAAAGGGAGTTTTATATTTAGTACCAACTCCTATTGGGAATTTAGAAGATATGACATTTCGTGCAATCCGAATTTTAAAAGAAGTTGATTTAATTGCTGCTGAAGATACGAGACAAACGAAAAAACTTTGTAATTACTTTGAAATTGAAACACCTGTCACGAGTTATCATGAGCATAATAAAGAAGTAAGTGGAAAGAGAATATTAGAGAAGTTAGAGGATGGAAAGAATGTAGCACTTGTTAGTGACGCTGGTATGCCGTGTATTTCCGATCCAGGTTACGATATTGTTGTTGAGGCAGTAGCTGAGCAATATCATGTAATTCCGCTTCCTGGAGCAAATGCAGCCCTTACAGCATTAATTGCATCCGGTCTTGAAACAAAGCAGTTTTATTTCTATGGTTTCTTGCAGAGAAACAAAAAGGAACGGAAGATGGAGTTAGAAAAGCTTCGTTATGTACAAACTACAATGATGTTTTATGAAGCGCCTCATCGTTTAGATGATACTTTAATTTCGATGCAGGAAGTGTTGGGAAATAGAGAGATTGTATTATGTCGAGAGTTAACGAAAAAATTTGAGGAATTTATTCGAGGGACAATCGAAGAAGCAATTGAGTGGACGAAGCAAAATGAAGTACGTGGTGAGTTTTGTATTTTAGTAGCTGGTTCAACAGAAGAACCTGCTCCAGAAGAACAATGGTGGGAATCTCTTTCAGTATATGATCATATTGAACACTATATAAATGAAAAAGGTATGAATTCAAAAGAAGCGATTAAAACAGTCGCTAAAGATCGAGATTTGTCGAAAAGAGATGTATATCAAATCTATCATGTCGATAAAAAATAAGCTTCTCATAATTGAGAAGCTTATTTTGCTGTTTCGATATAATCTTGAAGTTCGTTTAAGATTTGCTCAGCGCCTTCTTTGCTTAAGATGATTTTACCTTCAGCTAAAGAAAGGTTACCGTCAGATACTTCACCAGTTACTTGGCAAGTCATGTTTGGTTTATATTTCTTTAAGATGATTTTTTCGTCATCAACATAGATTTCAAGAGCGTCCTTTTCTGCAATACCTAAAGTACGGCGTAATTCGATTGGAATTACTACACGACCTAATTCATCAACTTTACGAACAATACCAGTAGATTTCATAATTTTTTTCCTCCTAAATAAATAGTTTATAAGTTTCGAGTCTATTTTTAGATTCGTCATTTTTCGACAAAATACCCTATGGACATATGATACCAATCATTTACATTTCCGTCAATTCTTAAATTCTATATTTTTTAAAAAGATTTATAGATTTCTTATTTCTTATTTCTTATATATAATAGATTGAGAGGAAATTCCATAATTATTTACATTTTTTTCTGAAAAATTAACAAATTTAAGTGGAGATTGTATATTTTTTGAAATATGAGCAATAGATGATAAAGATATCGAGCATTAAGACCCAAAATTCAAAATTAGGTTGGCGTAAAGAAGATAAGTTAGATTCGGGCTGCTCGTAAAAGCCCGATTGATGTGGGCTAATAATCAGTGGGGATGAAGAAAAACCCCACTGATTAAAGTTTCACTTTATATATGAGTTTTTGATATACTGTTTATAAATACATATGAGGTTATTCGGGAGGTCCAAAACAATGACAGAGGAAAATAAGTCCTTTTATATTACTACCCCAATTTATTATCCAAGTGGAAAATTACACATTGGACATGCTTATACGACAGTAGCAGGAGATGCGATGGCACGATATAAGCGTATGCAAGGATATAATGTGCATTATTTAACAGGAACTGATGAGCATGGACAGAAGATCCAAAAGAAAGCAGAAGAGTTACATATTACGCCACAGGCATATGTTGATAATATTGTTGCAGGAATTAAAGAGCTTTGGGAGAAGATGGATATCTCTTATGATGATTTTATTCGTACAACTGAAGATCGTCATAAAGATGTTGTCGAAAAAATCTTTAAGCAATTAGTAGATCAAGGTGATATTTATCTTGATGAATATGAAGGTTGGTATTCTGTACAAGATGAGACGTTCTATACAGAGCACCAATTAGTAGATCCAATTATGGAAGGCGACAAAGTAGTTGGAGGAAAAAGCCCAGATAGTGGTCATGATGTAGAACTTGTTCGTGAAGAATCTTATTTCTTTAGAATGGGTAAATATGTCGACAGACTATTAAAGTTCTATGAAGATAATCCACATTTCATTCAGCCGGAGTCTCGTAAAAATGAAATGATTAATAATTTTATTAAACCAGGATTAGAAGATTTAGCAGTTTCTCGTACTTCATTTGACTGGGGGGTTCGTGTTCCTGGTAACCCAAAACACGTTATTTACGTATGGGTTGACGCATTATCTAACTATATTACGGCATTAGGTTATGGTACAGCAAATGAAGAGAAATATAAAAAATTCTGGCCTGCAGATGTGCATTTAGTCGGGAAAGAAATTGTTCGTTTCCATACAATTTATTGGCCGATAATTTTAATGGCATTAGATTTACCTCTTCCGAAGAAAGTCTTTGCTCATGGCTGGATTTTAATGAAGGATGGAAAGATGAGTAAGTCAAAAGGAAACGTAGTAGATCCAGTTACATTAATCGATCGTTACGGATTAGATGCATTACGTTATTACTTACTTCGTGAAGTTCCATTTGGATCTGATGGCGTATTCACACCAGAAGGATTTGTGGAGCGTATTAATTTCGACTTAGCAAATGACTTAGGTAATTTATTAAATCGTACAGTAGCTATGATTGATAAGTACTTTAACGGAGAAATCCCTGCATTTAAAGCAAATGTAACGGAATTTGATGAAACGTTAGTAATGTTTGCACAAGATACTTTGAAAAAAGTAGAAGAAGCAATGGAGAATATGGAGTTCTCTGTAGCGTTAGGATCTATTTGGCAATTGGTTAGTCGTACGAATAAATATATTGATGAAACGCAACCATGGGTATTAGCGAAAGATGAGAATGATCGTGAAAAGTTAGCTTCTGTAATGGCTCATTTAGCAGAAGTACTTCGTCAAACAGGTATTATGCTTATGCCGTTCTTAACAGTAGCACCAAGCAAGATGTTTGCTCAGCTTGGCCTTACTGAAGAAGCTTATAAATCTTGGGAAAGTCTATCTACAATTGGCTGCATTCCAGCTGGAACAAAAGTAGAAAAAGGAAACCCAATTTTCCCTCGTTTAGAAATAGAAGTGGAAGTAGAGTACATTAAAGAACAAATGAAAAGCTCTGCTCCTAAAGTAGAAGAGAAAAAAGAAGAAGAACCGAAGGCAGAAGAAATTACAATTGATGATTTCTTTAAAGTAGAATTACGCGTAGCTGAAGTACTATCTGCTGAACCTGTGAAAAAAGCAGACAAGTTGTTAAAAATTCAACTAGACTTAGGCACAGAAAAGCGTCAAGTTGTTTCTGGAATTGCAAAATTCTATTCGCCGGAAGACTTAAAAGGTAAAAAGGTTATTTGTGTAACAAACTTAAAACCTGTAAAATTACGCGGTGAATTATCGCAAGGCATGATTTTAGCGGGTGAAGAGAATGGCGTATTGTCATTAGCATCAATTGACCAAAATCTACCAAATGGTACAAAAATCAAGTAATTAAGACAAGAAAAGAGATGTTTCACGTGTAACATGTGTGAAGCGTCTTTTTTCTTTTTACACTCTCTATTTTTGCATTAAGATTGTAGTATTGTTATCGTTAAGTTATTAAAGAACTTATTTTTGTAGAATAAACTTGATTTCAATATAAAAGGAGTTATGTATTATGTTGTTTGATACACATTCACATTTGAATGCAGAGCAATTTGAAGAAGATTTGCAAGAAGTTATTGTCCGAATGAAAGAAGCGGGAGTTACTTATACAGTTGTTGTTGGTTTTGATGAAGTAACGATAAAAAAGGCGATGGAATTAGCTGAATCCTATGATTTTATTTACGCTGCGGTTGGATGGCATCCAGTTGATGCAATTGACATGACAGAAGAACATTTAGCTTGGTTAGAAGAACTTGCTTCTCATCCTAAAGTCGTTGCACTTGGAGAAATGGGCTTAGATTATCACTGGGATAAGTCTCCAAAAGAAATACAGAAAGAAGTATTTCGTAAACAAATTGCATTAGCTAAAAAAGTGAAATTGCCGATTATTATACATAACCGCGATGCAACTCAAGATATTGTTGATATTCTAGAAGAAGAGAATGCAGCTGAAGTAGGAGGCATTATGCATTGCTTTAGCGGCAGCGTAGAAGTAGCAGAGCGATGTGTTGATATGAACTTTTTAATTTCATTAGGCGGACCAGTTACATTTAAAAATGCTAAGAAGCCGAAAGAGGTTGCTACGGAGATTTCATTAGAGAAATTGTTAATAGAGACGGATTGTCCGTATTTAACGCCGCATCCATTTCGAGGGAAACGAAATGAACCGAGTTATGTAAAACTCGTAGCAGAAGAAATTGCGAATTTAAAAGGAATTTCTTATGAGGAAGTAGCAGAAGTGACAACCAAAAATGCAAAAGTTTTATTTGGTATTGAATAAAAAAGAATGGGGAAACCTGTTCTTTTTTGTTTTGAGAAAACACTAGTAGAAGTGATGAAGAAAATAAATGTGAATGATGAAGTGTTACAATAAGGACAGAGAACAAAGATTTTTCTATTCTATTTTTTAAAATATAAGAATGGGGAAAATAATAATGGAAAAGTCGTCATTTTTTTGTTTTACTAAGTAGAGACGAAACGAGTGTGGAGGCAAGCATGAAAATAAAAGAGATTATCGTTGTAGAAGGTAAAGATGATACAGTTGCGATTAAGCGTGCTGTTGATGCGGATACAATTGAAACGAACGGTTCAGCAATCGGTGATCATGTTATTGAGCAAGTTAAATTAGCGCAGCAAAAAAGGGGCGTTATTATTTTCACAGATCCGGATTATCCTGGAGAGCGTATTCGAAAAATTATTTCTGACAAGGTTCCCGGCTGTAAGCATGCCTTTTTACCGAAGGAAGAAGCGCTTGCTAAAAGGAAAAAGGGTGTTGGGATCGAACATGCTTCTAATGAGTCGATTCGCCGTGCTCTAGAGAATATACATGAAGAAATGGAAGCTTACACAAGTGAAATTAGCTGGAGTGATTTAGTCGATGCAGGCTTAGTGGGCGGAGAAATGGCAAAGAGCCGCAGAGAAAGAATGGGTAAGCTATTAAAGATTGGTTATACAAATGCAAAACAGTTACATAAACGATTACAGATGTTTCAAGTTTCAAAGGAATCATTTGGAGAAGCTTATAAGCAAGTAATACAGGAGGAAAAAAAATGAAGGATATCGCAACGCCAAATCGTACTAAAGACATCGTTGAAAAGTATGGATTTTCATTCAAAAAAAGTTTAGGGCAAAACTTTTTAATTGATACAAATGTATTAAATCGTATTGTCGATCATGCAGAAATTGATTCAGAAAGTGGTGCAATTGAAATTGGACCAGGTATTGGTGCATTAACAGAGCAATTAGCGAAGCGTGCTAAAAAAGTAGTGGCTTTTGAGATTGATCAAAGACTATTACCAATTTTAGATGAGACGTTAGCGCCATATGGTAACGTTACAGTTATTAATAAAGACGTACTAAAAGCGGATGTACATGAAGTATTTAATGAGCAATTTGAAGAAGGGCAAGATGTAATGGTAGTAGCTAACTTACCATACTATATAACAACGCCAATTTTATTTAAATTGCTTGAAGAAAAGTTACCAGTTCGTGGGTTTGTTGTTATGATGCAAAAAGAAGTTGGAGATCGTTTAGCTGCTAAACCTGGAACGAAAGAGTATGGTTCTTTATCGATTGCCATTCAGTATTATACAGAAGTTGAAACAGTTATGACTGTACCGCGTACAGTGTTTGTACCACAGCCAAATGTTGATTCTGCAATTATTCGCCTTCTAAAGCGCCCTAAACCGGTTGTAGAGGTGAAGGATGAAACGTTCTTCTTTGAAGTAGTACGAGCGAGTTTCGCACAGCGCCGTAAAACTTTAATGAATAATTTATCAAATAATTTAAATGGTTTCCCGAAAGATAAGGAGTTATTGGATCAAATTTTAACAGAAGTAGGAATTGATCCAAAGCGAAGAGGCGAAACGCTATCTATTGAAGAGTTTGCAACATTAAGTAATGCATTAGTTATTCATAAATTATCATAAGAATATGCAAGGGACAGTTCAACTTGAACTGTCCCTTTTGTCACCTTTCGCCCTCTAAATTCATATTTTAAAAACAGGTAAGATGGCCTAATGAGTTTGGAGGTAGGAGAATGGCTTTACATGTTGGAGAATTAGTGGAACGATATTCTCATAAGAGGGATATTCTTTTTCGTATTATAGAAATAAAAGGCGAGATAGCTATATTGTTTGGAGAGGAAATTAGACTGGTGGCGGATGCGCCACTTGAAGATTTAATTAGTATAGATCAACGAGAACATAAAAAAAGGGTGAAGCGTGAGAAAGAAACAATGGAGCGCACGTATCGTTTGTTTCAACAAGATTATGTATTAATGAAACAAAGGCATGAACATACTTCAACTGGTGGATACACAAGTGAGGTGAATTATTTTCAAATGCCGGGACGTGTATTGCATATAGATGGAGACCCTTTATATTTGCGCAAGTGTTTAGACTTATATAATAAAATTGGCGTTCCTGTACAAGGTATTCATTGTAAAGAAACGGAGATGCATGAAAAAGTAGTAGATTTAATAGATCACTTTCGCCCAGACATTCTCGTTATTACAGGGCATGATGCATATACAAAATCAAAAGGAGTGAAGGGAGATTTAGCAGCATATAGGCATTCAAGGCATTTTGTACAGGCTGTTCGAGAAGTGCGAAAAAAATATCCATCATTGGATCAACTTGTTATTTTTGCTGGGGCATGTCAATCTCACTTTGAGGCACTAATTCGTGCAGGTGCCAATTTCGCTAGTTCACCATCTAGAATTAATATTCATGCACTAGATCCTGTATATGTAGTTGGTAAAATTAGTTTTACTTCATTTATGGAGAGAGTCAATGTATGGGATGTCGTACGTAATACAATTACTGGTGAAAAGGGACTAGGCGGCATTGAAACGAGAGGGATTTTACGAACGGGATTACCTTTTCAACATTACGAAGAGTAAGCAGGATACATATGTATCTTGCTTTTTTGTATGGAAGGATTTAAATGAATTTGGATAAAAAGAGGCAAGAACGTACAGACTACGTAATGATACTTTTACAATATAGTATTTCTTCTATCTATTCAAACGCAGGATGATATTAGCTGTGAATCGCGGTTAATAATTAGGATAGATATATCGTGTTTTAAGTGTTCAATCTAAATTACAGCGAGGTGTAGCGAAGTATATGTCAAAACGTTTAGATGAAATTAAAAGCGAATTAGATCACCATCTTGGACAGCGACTTATGTTAAAAGCAAATAGTGGAAGAAGAAAAACTGTAGAGCAATCAGGTGTACTAGCAGAAACATACCGTTCTGTTTTTGTTGTACAATTGGATCAACAAGAAGATGCGTTGCAACGTGTATCTTATAGTTACGCAGATGTTTTAACAGAGACAGTAGAGTTAACATTTTATGGAGACCCTCATAGTGAGGTCATTTTATAATTCGCATATCATTACATATATTCCCATAAATGAAAAGCTATATTATTTTGCATACTAACTATACCGTAGCAAAATAAGGAGGGACTCTGCATTGAGTAGACGAAGAGGTGTCATGTCAAACCAATTTAAAGAAGAGCTAGCAAAAGAGCTTGGCTTTTATGATGTTGTTCAGAAAGAAGGATGGGGCGGAATTCGTGCGAAAGATGCTGGTAACATGGTGAAACGTGCTATAGAAATTGCAGAACAGCAATTAATGAAACGAAACCAGTAGTTGTAAGATACTTTCTATGCTACGGTGGCCGAGGAGACATTCCTCGGCTTTTTGTACTCTAAGAGGTGCCATCATTTTACATAAGTAGTTTCATTCTGAATGCTTTTCGTTATAATTAGGGAAGTGTCATCGTCTTACTATAAATTTATGGTAAAATAAACGATAAAAGATTGAGTACATAGAGTGGGTGAATAGATTGAAGCTACTAGTGAAAGCACCAGCAAAGATTAATCTGTCGTTAGATGTACTGGGAAAAAGACAAGACGGATATCATGAAGTGAAAATGATTATGACAACCATTGATTTAGCAGATCGTCTAGAACTAACGGAATTAGCAGAAGACCGTATTGAAATTTTATCCCATAATCGGTATGTCCCAGACGACCAACGGAATTTAGCTTATCAGGCAGCGAGATTATTAAAAGAGAAGTTTAATGTAAAAAAAGGTGTATCTATTACTATTGAAAAAACGATTCCAGTAGCAGCTGGATTAGCAGGTGGAAGTAGTGATGCAGCAGCGACATTACGTGGTCTTAATAAATTATGGAATTTAGGGCTTACAATTGATGAGTTAGCAGAGCTTGGCGCAGAAATTGGATCAGATGTGTCGTTCTGTGTATACGGCGGCACAGCAATTGCTACTGGAAGAGGAGAGAAAATTGAGCATATAAAGACTCCGCCTTCTTGTTGGGTTATTTTAGCGAAACCACATATAGGTGTATCTACTGCTGATGTGTATGGAAATTTAAAGTTAAATCGAGTTACACATCCAAATGTAGATAAAATGGTTGATGTCATAAATTCTGGGGATTATAAAGGGATTTGTGATACTGTTGGTAATGTTTTAGAAGATGTAACATTTGGAATGCATCCTGAAGTTGCCCGTATTAAATCACAGATGAAGCGATTCGGAGCGGATGCTGTATTGATGAGTGGAAGTGGTCCAACTGTATTTGGACTTGTACACCATGATTCGCGAATGCATCGCATTTATAACGGATTAAAAGGATTTTGTGAACAAGTCTATGCGGTACGTTTATTAGGAGAGCGAGAAACGCTTGAATAAAGACGTATAATACGTTATGATTTGTTTAGAATATTCGTGATTTGAGGTGAGAGTATGAAAATTAGAAGAAGTACAAGATTAGTCGATATGACTTATTACTTGCTACAAAACCCTCGTCGGCTAGTATCTCTCACTTTTTTTGCTGAAAGGTATCAATCGGCTAAGTCTTCCATTAGTGAAGATTTAGTTATTATTAAGCAAACGTTTGAACAACAAGGGGTCGGCACATTGCAAACGATACCAGGAGCAGCAGGAGGAGTGAAATATATACCGTATATAAGTGAAGAAGAGGCAGATCTAATTATTGATGAGCTTTGTGGCTTATTTGAAAACCCAGATCGTATTTTGCCTGGCGGTTACTTATACATGACAGATTTATTGAGTAATCCTCGCCATATTAATGGCGCGGGTCGTTTGTTTGCTTCTGTTTTTGCTAGACAACCAATTGATGCAGTTATGACTGTGGCAACGAAGGGGATTCCACTTGCTTATGCAGTGGCAAATTACTTAGATGTACCAGTTGTAATTGCAAGGAAAGATAATAAGGTAACAGAAGGTCCGACTGTTAGTATTAACTATGTGTCGGGTTCCTCTAAACGAATTCAAACAATGACATTAGCAAAACGCAGCCTTCCAGAAGGATCGAATGTTTTAATTATTGATGACTTCATGAAAGCTGGCGGAACGATTCAAGGTATGATGAGTATGTTAGAAGAGTTCAAGGCTAATGTTGTTGGTATTGGTGTATTAGTAGAATCCACAGATATTGAAGAACGACTAATTAATAATTTTGTATCATTAATTCGTCTATCGGAAGTTGATGTGAAAGAAAAAACGATTCAAGTGGAAAAGGGGAATTATTCTCTTGCACCATTTGATGAAGGGCTTGTAGAGGCTGAATAAAGGATAGAGCAGATAGCTCTATCTTTTTTTATTTTATTTATAGATTATAAAATAGATGGACAAACTGCCTTTCGTACACTATTTTTAAAGAGTAAAATAAATAATAAAAGGGTGAAAAGTATGAAAGTTGTTCAAACAAGCAAGGCACCACAAGCAATTGGACCTTATTCGCAGGGGATTATTGTAAATAATATGTTCTATAGCTCAGGACAAATTCCATTAACGGCAAATGGGGAGCTTGTAACAGGAGATGTAACAGTACAAACAGAACAAGTATTTCAAAATTTACAAGCGGTATTAGAGGAAGCAGGTGCTTCATTTGATACAGTCGTAAAAACAACAGTATTTTTAAAGGACATGGATGATTTTAGTGCTGTGAATGAAGTATATAGCTCTTATTTCTCTACTCATAAACCAGCTCGATCTTGTGTACAAGTAGCAAAATTACCGAAAGATGTTTCCGTTGAAATTGAAGTAATCGCCCTAGTTAAGTAACCTTTTGTAAGCGATAACCTCTACTAATCTCTATATTCAACTACATTAAAAATTTTTATCTTAAAAATTTTTAAAAAATTAAAGGGAAAATAGAAAATTTGTGGAATTTATACAAATATATCGCTTATTTAGAAAAGGGTGGTGAACACAAGATGGAAGTGACTGACGTAAGATTACGCCGCGTAAACACAGAAGGCCGCATGAGAGCAATTGCCTCTATTACTTTGGACCATGAATTTGTTGTTCATGATATTCGTGTAATTGATGGTAATAATGGATTGTTTGTAGCAATGCCAAGTAAACGTACTCCAGATGGAGAGTTCCGTGACATTGCACATCCGATTAATTCTGGTACACGCTCTAAAATTCAAGATGCGGTTTTAACAGAGTATCATCGTTTAGGCGAGTTAGAAGAGGTTGAGTTTGAAGAAGCAGGTGCTTCGTAAAATTCGAATGAAAAGGGCTTTGATAAAAAGTCTTATAATTTTGTAGCAAACTCCTGTAAGCATTTACAGGAGTTTGTTTTTTTTTTTTTTTTGCTTTATATTCGGAAATTTCATAATCCATTAACATAAAAAGAAGAAACTACTAATTTTTTCAAAATCATTTTAAATAGTATAGCTTATTTCTTAAAAAAGATACTAAAGAGTAAAACATCTTATAAGAATTATGGTAAAATTTAATAGTTAAAATGTGTTTCTTGAAATATATGATGATTTAGGATAATATCTTTAATGGATAAATAGGTTGCGATGGAGGGTCTATATGTCAAACAGATTTGCAGTGATTCTAGCTGCAGGTAAAGGCACACGTATGAAGTCTAAGCTATACAAAGTGCTGCATCCTGTATGTGGAAAACCTATGGTACAACACGTAGTCGATCAAGTATCTCAATTAGGATTGCAGAAACTTGTAACGGTTGTTGGACATGGTGCTGAAATGGTACAAGAACAGCTAGGGAACGTAAGTGAGTTTGCATTACAAGCAGAACAACTTGGTACAGCACATGCTGTAGATCAAGCTGCAAGTGTACTTGCAAATGAAGAAGGAACAACTTTAGTTATTTGTGGTGATACGCCGCTAATAACTGCTGAAACGATGGAAGCATTACTTCAGCAACATAAAGAAGCAGGAGCAATGGCTACGGTGCTAACAGCGTACATAGAAGAACCTGCTGGATATGGCCGTATTGTTCGTAATGAGAATGGTCATGTTGAAAAGATTGTTGAGCATAAAGATGCAAATGAGAAAGAATTAGCTATTAAAGAAATCAATACAGGTACGTATTGTTTTGATAATAAGGCTTTATTTGCTTCACTTTCTAAAGTTTCAAATGATAACGTGCAAGGTGAATATTACCTTCCAGATGTTATTGAGATTTTAAAAAATGAAGGTCATATCGTATCAGCTTATCAAACAGAGCAGTTCGATGAAACGTTAGGTGTTAACGACAGAGTCGCTCTATCGCAAGCGGAAATTATTATGAAAAACCGTATCAACCGAAAGAACATGGTAAATGGTGTTACAATTATTGATCCAAGTAACACTTATATTTCTGCTGATGCAATTATCGGTAGTGATACAGTTCTTCATCCAGGAACAATTATTGAGGGGAACACTGTAATTGGTTCTGATTGTGAAATTGGACCGCATACAGTAATTCGTGATAGTGAAATTGGAGATCGTACGACAATTCGTCAATCTACTGTACATGATAGTAAACTTGGTACAGAAGTATCGGTTGGTCCATTTGCACATATTCGCCCAGATTCAGTTATTGGAGATGAAGTACGCGTTGGAAACTTCGTGGAAATCAAAAAGACTGTCTTTGGTAATAGAAGTAAAGCTTCACACTTGAGTTATATCGGGGATGCACAAGTTGGAGAAGACGTGAATCTTGGTTGTGGTTCAATTACGGTGAACTATGACGGTAAGAATAAATTCAAAACTGTGATTGGTAATGGGGTATTTATTGGATGTAATTCAAACCTTGTTGCTCCAGTAACAGTTGAAGATGGTGCTTATGTGGCAGCAGGCTCTACAATTACAGAGAATGTTCCATCAAAAGCATTATCGGTAGCACGTGCACGTCAAGTTAACAAAGAAGACTATGTTGATCAATTGCTGAATAAGAAAAAATCATAATGTGGAGGGTTAATCTAGATGTCGACTCAATATCTAAATTCTAATTTGAAAGTATTCTCTTTAAACTCTAATAAGGAACTTGCTGAGCAGATTGCAAAGCATATTGGAGTAGGGCTAGGAAAATGTTCTGTTGATCGTTTTAGTGATGGAGAAGTTCAAATTAACATTGAAGAAAGTATCCGTGGTTGCGATGTATTCATTATTCAATCTACAAGCTTCCCAGTAAACGAACATATCATGGAATTACTTATTATGATCGATGCATTAAAACGTGCATCTGCGAAAACAATTAATATTGTTATTCCTTACTATGGTTATGCGCGTCAAGACCGTAAAGCGCGTTCTCGTGAACCAATTACATCGAAACTTGTAGCAAACTTGCTTGAAACAGCAGGTGCAACTCGTGTAATCACTCTAGATTTACATGCTCCACAAATTCAAGGGTTCTTTGATATCCCAATCGACCACTTAATGGGTGTACCGATTCTGTCTGATTACTTTGAAACAAAAGGTCTTAAAGATATCGTAATCGTGTCTCCTGATCATGGTGGTGTAACTCGTGCAAGAAAAATGGCAGATCGTCTAAAAGCGCCAATCGCTATTATTGATAAGCGTCGTCCTCGCCCGAACGTATCAGAGGTAATGAACATTATCGGTAATATTGAAGGCAAAACAGCAATTTTAATTGATGACATCATTGATACAGCTGGTACAATTACATTAGCAGCAAACGCTCTTGTTGAGAACGGCGCTTCTGAAGTATATGCTTGCTGTACACACCCAGTATTATCTGGCCCAGCAATTGAGCGTATTCAAAATTCAAATATTAAAGAGTTAGTTGTAACGAACTCTATCGTATTACCGGAAGAGAAGAAAATCGACAAAGTACATGAACTTTCAGTTGCTCCATTAATCGGAGAAGCAATCATTCGTGTATACGAAGAAGAATCTGTGAGTGTATTATTCAATTAATTGGATAGAATGAGACGTAACCAAAATTGGTTACGTCTTTTCGTATCGAAAAAAGAAAGTAGTGGTACAAGAATGAAATTGATAGTAGGACTTGGGAACCCAGGTAGAGAATATGAATTAACAAGGCATAATATTGGATTTATGGCCATTGATGAACTTGCGAAGCGTTGGAACATTTCTTTGAATGAACAAAAATTTAAAGGTGTATTTGGTGCAGGGTTTGTTAATGGAGAAAAGGTAATCTTATTAAAGCCGCTAACATACATGAATTTATCTGGGGAAAGTATTCGTCCACTCATGGATTATTATAAAATTGATGTTGAGGACTTCGTTGTTATGTACGACGATTTAGATATTCCTGTAGGTAAATTACGTCTTCGCATGAAAGGTAGTGCTGGTGGACATAATGGTGTAAAGTCAACGATTTCGCACCTAGGAACACAAGAATTTCAACGTATCCGTATGGGAATTGATCGCCCCAAAAATGGAATGAAGGTAGTCGATTATGTATTGGGACGCTTTACATCTGAAGAGACTCCGGATGTTAACTATTCTATTGAAAAAGCAGCGGATGCATGTGAAGAGTGGCTAAATAAGCCTTTTCTCCAAATCATGAATACTTTCAATAGTTAAAAATGAGATTGGGAATATTTATCTTTTGTTTTACCCATACTAGTAGTAATTGAATTTTTAGGAGGCTAGTATGGAAGGGTATTATTATTGCAGACATTGCGGAGGTAATGTAGGCTCCATTAACGCAGAAAAAGTATATAGCGACGTTTTATTTCAACTAACAGAGCAAGAAGTAGTAGAGATGATTCATTTTCATGAAAATGGAAATATATATATAAAAACGATTTGTGAATCGTGTCAAGAAACGCTCGCATCTTATCCTGAGTATTATGAATATGAAAAATTTCTGCAATAAAATGTTGTCGCTTTGGCGTGTCCAAAGCATTTTTCTGTTTTCCTTTTCCAAAATATTTGCATAAAATAGAATGACTTGCTCTTTATGTTGAGAGGAGTTTTAAAAATGATAGGTTTATTAGAGCAATTTTATAAAAATGAAGAGATACAATCGGTTATTAATGGATTAGAAGATGGGTTAAAGGAACAACTTATATCAGGGATGGCAACATCTTCTCGTTCATTATTAATGGCGGCTTTATATAAAAAAACAAAAAAATCACAATTAATCGTGACACATAACTTATACCAAGCACAAAAAGTACATGAAGATTTAGTGGCGTTACTTGGTGAAAAAGATGTGTGGCTATATCCAGTGAATGAACTGATAGCATCGGAAATTGGGGTTGCAAGTCCGGAATTGAAGGCGCAACGTATAGAAGTGTTAAATCGCTTGGCTGCGGGAGAGAATGGAATCATTGTAGCGCCAGTGGCAGGATTGCGTAGATTTTTACCAATAAAGGAATTGTGGAAGCAAAAGCAAATTGAAATCAATCTAGGGCAAGAGATTGATTTAGATGCGCTCTTGTACACTTTACATCATATTGGCTATGAGCGTAAGTCGATGGTAGAAGCCCCAGGGGAGTTCAGTTTGCGCGGGGGAATATTAGACATTTATCCTTTAACTGAAGAACTACCATTTCGTATTGAATTTTTCGATACAGAAGTCGATTCTATTCGATTATTTGATGTCGATGAACAGCGCTCTCAAGGTAAAAAAGAAAGCGTTAGGTTTGGTCCGGCAACAGAATTTTTATTTTCACAGGAAGAATTAAAATCAGGAATTCAGCATCTTGAAGAAGGTCTGACTAAGACGATGCAAAAACTTTCTGATGATAAATTAAAGACTACAGTGCTTGAGACGGTAAGTCATGAAATTGAGATGTTGAAAAACGGGCAAAGTATAGAACAGATGTTTAAATACTTATCTATTTTCTATAAAGAACCTGCTAGTCTGATAGATTATTTACCAGAAGACGGTGTTGTAATTTTAGATGAGATTTCCCGTATTCAAGAAACAGCATCACATCTTGAAACAGAAGAGGCGGAATGGTATATATCACTTCTCGGTGAAGGAACGATTATTCAAGATTTATCTTTCTCTCACGCATTCGAGGGATTTCTTCATCATAAAAAAAGAAGTTTTGTATATTTAACGTTATTCTTACGTCATATCACACACACACATCCGCAAAATATTGTGAATGTAACATGTAAAACAATGCAAGATTTCCATGGGCAGATGAATTTGTTAAAAACAGAAATTGATAGATGGAATGAAGGGCATTTTACGACTGTTGTACTTGGAACAGATGATGAACGTGTGAAAAAATTACAACATATTTTAAGTGATTATGATATTGAGGCAGATATTGTAGAAGGCACAGATATCTTATTACCTGGAAGGTTACAAATTGCTGTAGGTGATTTACATGCAGGGTTTGAAATGCCGATGCAAAAGTTTGTTGTCATTACTGAAAAGGAACTTTTCCATAAGAAAGTTAAAAAATCACAACGTAAACAAAAGTTATCGAATGCTGAACGTATTAAAAGTTATTCGGAATTAAAAGTTGGGGATTATGTAGTTCACGTAAATCATGGTATAGGTAAATTTTTAGGTATTGAGACATTAGAGATTAATGGTGTTCATAAAGATTATTTAAATATTAAATATCAAGGTAATGATAAGCTATACGTTCCAATTGAACAAATTGATCAAGTCCAAAAATATGTAGGGTCTGAAGGTAAGGATCCGAAAGTTTATAAATTAGGCGGAAATGATTGGAAAAAGGTTAAAACGAAAGTTGAAAAATCTGTACAAGACATTGCGGATGACCTAATTAAACTATATGCTGAGTGCGAAGCTTCAAAAGGCTATGCATATACGCCAGATACGGCAGAACAACAAGAGTTCGAATCATCTTTCCCATATCAAGAGACAGAGGATCAGTTACGTTCTATTGACGAAATTAAAAAAGATATGGAACGGGGACGCCCGATGGATAGGCTCCTTTGTGGTGATGTAGGGTATGGAAAGACTGAAGTGGCTATTCGTGCGGCATTTAAAGCAATTATGGATGAAAAACAAGTTGCAATTTTAGTACCGACAACGATTCTTGCGCAGCAACACTATGAAACAATTCGAGAGCGTTTTCAAGATTATCCAATCAATATAGGATTATTAAGTAGATTCCGTACGAGAAAACAACAAAATGAAACGATTAAGGGCTTAAAGGATGGCACAATAGATATTGTAATCGGAACACATCGTATTTTATCTAAAGATGTTACTTATAAAGATTTAGGGCTTCTTATTATTGATGAAGAACAAAGATTTGGCGTGACGCATAAAGAAAAAATTAAACAATTGAAGGCGAATGTTGACGTATTAACATTAACGGCAACTCCGATTCCACGGACGCTTCATATGTCTATGCTTGGTGTGCGCGACTTATCTGTTATTGAGACACCACCAGAAAATCGTTTCCCAGTCCAAACGTATGTAGTAGAGTATAATCCAGCATTAATGCGAGAGGCGATAGAGCGAGAGCTTGCAAGAGGCGGTCAAATTTACTTCCTATATAACCGTGTAGAGGATATTGAAAGAAAAGCAGATGAAATTTCGATGTTAGTTCCAGATGCTCGCGTAACGTACGCACATGGGAAAATGAACGAAAGTGAATTAGAGTCTGTTATGCTATCATTTTTAGAAGGGCAGCATGATGTTCTTGTAAGTACAACAATTATTGAGACGGGTGTAGATATTCCGAATGTAAATACGTTAATTGTATTCGATGCAGATCGTATGGGATTATCACAGTTGTATCAGCTTCGTGGGCGTGTTGGACGTTCTAATCGTGTTGCGTATGCATACTTTGCTTATAAACGTGACAAAGTGCTCTCAGAGGTTGCAGAGAAGCGTCTGCAAGCAATTAAAGAGTTCACGGAACTTGGATCTGGTTTCAAAATTGCGATGAGAGATTTATCTATTCGTGGAGCAGGTAATTTGTTAGGGGCAGAACAGCATGGATTTATTGATTCTGTCGGATTTGATCTATATTCTCAAATGTTAAAAGATGCAATTGAACAGCGTAGAGGAACAGATGGGGCTGAAAATACAGTTAATGTTGAAATTGACTTAGAGGTAGATGCATACTTACCAGACGCTTATATTTCAGATAGTAAGCAAAAAATTATGATGTATAAACAATTTAGAGGTGTTTCTACAATTGAGGATATTGAAGAACTGCAGGAAGAAATGATCGATAGATTCGGTGATTATCCACAAGAAGTTGGTTATTTATTACAAATTGCAAATATTAAAGTGTTGGCAATGAAAGAACAAATTGAGTTAATCAAGCAAAATAAATTTGAAGTAACATTCCTGTTTTCGGAACAAGCAAGCCAAAATATTGATGGTGGAAAATTATTCATGCTCGGAAATAGTTTTGGGCGTATGATCGGTCTAGGAATGGAAGGATCACAATTGAAAATTGTTATGAAAACAAATGGCTTAGAGACATCGAAGTGGTTAACAATTGCTGAAAATTTATTAAAAGGCTTACCAGATGTGAAAAAAGAAGTAATAAATGCCTAAAATAAGATAAAAAAATACAATTCGGCGTGCATAGAAGAACTAATGTGTAAAATACTATGTCTAACAGTTGGTGATTTTTACATGAACAGGTAAATTCACCACTTTGATCATCAGTAGAAAGTGAGGCAGCATTAGAATGAAAGCAACTGGAATCGTACGTCGAATTGATGATTTAGGCAGGGTAGTAATCCCGAAGGAAATTCGTAGAACTTTACGTATTCGAGAAGGAGACCCACTAGAAATATTTGTTGATCGCGATGGAGAAGTAATTTTAAAGAAGTATTCTCCAATTAGTGAACTAGGTGATTTTGCAAAAGAATATGCTGAGGCTTTATATGACAGCTTAGGACATAATGTGCTTGTGTGTGATCGAGATTCTATCATCGCAGTATCAGGCGTATCGAAAAAAGAATACTTAAATAAAAGTGTTGGCGATCTAATCGAAAAAACGATGGAAGAACGAAAGTCTGTTATTATGACGGACGAAAGTGATATTTCTATTATCGATGGTGTAACAGAAAAGGTTCATTCTTATACAGTTGGACCGATTGTTGCAAATGGAGACCCAATTGGAGCCGTCATTATTTTTTCAAAAGAAGCCATTATAAGCGAAATCGAGCATAAAGCGGTTAATACTGCTGCCAGTTTCTTAGCGAAACAAATGGAACAGTAAGGGTATATAGATTTTAGAAGTAGTAATCTTTCCTAATTATGATATTTCTTTTTGAGAAATCAATTATTTGGAGATACATGTATATTGAATGAAGGTAGCACTTTGCTACCTTTTTTCGTTGAATATTTTTAACGCGTAGGGACCTATTATTACCCGTGGTGGTAAGGGAGTTTGTGTTTTTCTTTATGATATAATACGAGAGGTGAGAATAGAAAAAGGAGTTTTCTTGTATGGAAGCGAAGAAGTATCAAGCCTTTTGGCGTGGGGCTATTATATTAACGATTGCAAGTTTTGTTACAAAGGTATTAAGCGCCTTTTACCGTAT
Source organism: Bacillus sp. FG16 (assembly GCF_057809515.1). Taxonomy (NCBI): domain Bacteria; kingdom Bacillati; phylum Bacillota; class Bacilli; order Caryophanales; family Bacillaceae; genus Bacillus; species Bacillus sp. FG16. The sequence continues at coordinate 23,383 of NZ_JBMDKC010000038.1, read as the reverse complement.
TCCATATCAAAATATAGCGGGGGATATTGGTTTTTATATTTACCAACAAATTTACCCGTTTTATGGATTTTGTTTAATTTTAGCTACTTATGGGTTTCCTGTTATCATTTCAAAAATGGTTGCAGAACGACTAGAGCGGGGAAAACAAAAAGAAGCAGAAGAAATTATTTGTGTATCTTTTTGGTTTTTATTAGGAATTGGTTTTATAGGCTTCTTTACATTGTTTTTTGGGGCCGAAACAATTGCGATAGCTATGGGTGATATGCATTTAGATAAGTTACTACGTGTTATTTCATTTTCATTCTTATTGATGCCATTTTTGTCTGTAGCAAGAGGTTATTTTCAAGGGTTCAATAATATGATGCCAACGGCTGTTTCGCAAGTAATAGAACAAACAATTCGGGTTTCCATTATTGTATTTTTATCGCTATTCCTAATTGCTCACGGATTTGATTTATATACAGTTGGTGCAGGGGCTATGTTAGGCTCAATTGCGGGTGGACTTATTGGGATTATTGTACTTATGTTGTATATGCGTCGAGATTTTCGTTCCATATTTTTTAAAAGTGTAGCGAGAATTAAGGGTAAAAGGAGGATAATTAAAATCCTTTTTTGGCAGGGATTAGCGATTTGTGTTAGTAATTTAGTGCTTATTTTTATACAGATGGCTGATTCAATGTCCTTGTACACCTTACTTATTGGTGCGGGAGAACAGGCTGAAAGTGCAAAAGTATTAAAGGGTGTTTATGATAGAAGTATTCCGCTAATGCAATTAGGTACTGTTGTGACGACTTCTTTCTCGTTATCACTTATTCCAATTATTACAGCGGCGAAGGAAAGAGGAGATCTTTCCTTTATTCAAGAAAAGGTAAAGTTAGCGATGAAAATAACATTTGTTATTGGATTTGCAGCAGCTATTGGGCTAACTTGTATTATTCAACCTACGAATATTATGTTGTTTGAAAATAGTGATGGATCAGATGTTTTATCTATTTTATCTTTATCTATTTTATTTAGTTCATTGTCAATTACGACGGCTTCTATTTTACAAGGGCTGGGACAAACATTTAAGCCAGCATTATTTGTTGTATTTGGAGGTTGCTTAAAGTTAGCGTTAAACTATATATTCATGCCTTATTTTGGTGTGAAAGGGGCAGCTTTTGCGACTTTATGTGCGTTAATTATAATTTCTGGACTAAATAGTTTGTTGCTTATGAGAGCTGTATCAGGGTCACTTATTAATAAGCGAAATATGTTAGGGATAGTAATTAGTGGTATCTGTATGGGGTTTGTATTAATGATGTTCACGCGTGTGTTGCAGATGTCTGGATTAGTAATTGATACGGAACATAGAGCGAGCGCGACGATTGAATCTTTGTTAGGTGTAGCCATCGGCGGATTGACATATATGTTTTTTATTTTAAAATTACGTGTATTTACAAAAAAAGAATTAGGAACCGTTATGAAACAAGAGAAAAAAGAAGGTTCATTGAAGAAGAGTGGATAGAGGTGACAGGTTGTGAGTGGAATCATTACTATTTTAGGTTTAGGTGCTGGTGAATTAGATCAGCTAACGATGGGTGTATATCGAAAAATAAAAGAAGCAGACCATCTGTTTGTTAGAACGAAGGAACATCCAGTTATAGAAGAATTGGAGAAAGAAGGCGTACAATATACGGCTTTTGATGCTGTATATGAAGCACATGATACGTTTGAAATTGTATATGAAACAATTGCGAATAAATTGCTAGAACAAGCTGAGGATACAGACGTTATCTATGCTGTTCCGGGGCATCCACTTGTAGCAGAAAGAACAGTTCAGCTACTGTTGGAAAAAGGTAAAGTTTCAAATATTGAAGTGCGAATTGAAGGTGGGCAAAGTTTCCTTGATCCTATGTTTGCAAGCCTAAAAATTGATCCGATTGAAGGATTCCAATTACTTGACGCTACATCATTTGAAAGAGGGCAATTAGAATTACGTCAACATTTAATCTTTTGCCAAGTATATGATGCATTCGTTGCATCTGATGTGAAATTAACATTAATGGAGATGTTGCCAGATGATTATGAAGTGTATATCGTAACAGCTGCAGGAACTTCATTTGAACAAGTAAAGAAGGTACCGTTGTACATGCTGGATCATGAAACGGAATTGAATAATTTAACGAGTGTGTATGTGCCGCCAGTTCAGGAGCGTGCGTCCTTGTATCAACAGTTTGATGTCCTTAGAGAAATTATTGCAGACCTTCGTGGTCCAAATGGTTGTCCGTGGGATAAAAAGCAAACACATCAATCATTAAAGAAATATTTAATTGAGGAAGCTTATGAAGTGTTGGAAGCAATTGATGAAGAGGATGATGATCACTTAGTAGAAGAATTAGGTGATATATTATTACAAGTTATGCTTCATGCTCAAATCGGAGAAGATGAAGGTTGGTTCTCTATAGATGATATCATTCGAACTCTATCTGAGAAAATGGTTCGTCGCCATCCGCATGTATTTGGAAATACGGATGTAAGCAATGCTGATGAAGTGATCGCAAATTGGGAAGAAATTAAAAAACAAGAAAAAGGATTTGTGAAAGAATCTGTTTTAAATGGCGTTCCAAAAAGTTTGCCGCAGTTACTACGCGCCTATGAAATTCAGAAGAAAGCTGGTAAGGTTGGATTTGATTGGGTTGATGTGCAACCGATGATAGAAAAAGCTTTGGAAGAATGGCAAGAATTCCAACAAGAAGTTACAAACATGGATGAGGAAAAGATGCTAGGTGAATTTGGTGATTTACTATTTGCATTTGTTAATATAGCCCGTCATTACAAAATAGATCCAGAAGAGGCATTACGTTCAACTAATGAGAAATTTACTAATCGTTTTTTATACATGGAGGCAAAAGTAGCTGAAATGAATAAAGAGATGAAAGATTTATCATTAGAACAGTTAGATGTTTTATGGGAAGAAGCGAAACAAACAGAGCGTTAATAGGGGGATTTACTATGCGTCTAGATAAGTTTTTAAAAGTGTCACGCTTAATAAAAAGAAGAACATTAGCGAAAGAAGTAGCTGATCAAGGAAGAATATCTATTAATGGTCAAGTGGCAAAAGCGAGTTCTGATGTGAAAGTAGCTGATGAATTAACAATTCGTTTTGGTCAAAAAATAGTGACTGTAAAAATAAATGAATTGAAAGAAACAACTAAAAAAGAAGATGCTGCAAATATGTATAGCTTAGTTCGCGAAGAAAAAGTAAAAGCGGAAGAAGGCTTGTTCTAAAATCGTGTATCCCCTCATACATTACTATTAGCTAGTAAAAACCTATGGGGGGATTTACGTGAATAATGGTTACTCACCTACGTCTTCTAATCAACAAAATGTTTCTGTAGAGCATGATATTATTATGCGTGGCAGGCGTGTAATTGATATTACTGGTGTGAAGCAAGTAGAGAGTTTTGATAGCGAGGAGTTTTTACTCGAAACCGTAATGGGTTTTTTAACGATTCGTGGTCAAAATTTACAAATGAAAAATTTAGATGTGGAAAAAGGCATTGTGTCGATTAAAGGGAAAGTTCATGAGATGCTGTATATTGATGAAAATCAAGGAGAAAAAACTAAAGGTTTCTTTAGTAAGTTGTTTAAATGAGCTTAACAATTCAGTTGTATACAATGCTTTCAATGATTGGAATGGGTGCTTGGATTGGAGCATCTTTAGATACATATCAACGTTTTTTAAAGCGTCAAGAGCGTAAACGTTGGCTTGTATTTATACATGATATATTATTTTGGATTGTCCAAGCATTATTCGTCTTTTATGTATTGCTTCTCGTAAATGAAGCTGAACTACGTATATATGTGTTTTTGGCATTATTATGTGGTTTTGCGGCATATCAAAGCTTACTGAAAGCACTATACATGAAGCTGTTAAATTTTCTCATCTATATTTTTATGCAAACAACATATTTTTTTGTTCGAATTATACAGCTACTCATGATAAAACCTGTTATTATTATAGCGCAGCTATTTATTGCATTTATATTATTCTTATTTCGTATACTGCTTTCAATTGGACATGTGTTATGGAAAATGGTGATTTGGATATTACTTTTCATATGGAAAGTTTTTTTCTGGCCTGTTCGATTTATTGCTTCGCTCATATGGAAACTTCTCCCTAATCGTGTTAAACTTTTTATAGTGAAACATATAGGGTTCCTGCAATATATAGCAAAATTGAAGGGGCATATCTTCCAACTATGGGAGCGTATAAAAAAGAAGTTAGGGGGACCTCGGAAATGAGGGAACTGAGACAAAGAACAATCGAAAAGCAGAGTCCAAATCCTGTTAAAGAGCATATAATACAAACGGATGAGAACAGGAAGCGACTTTATCGCCGTTTAGCGGTTTTTCTTGTCTTTACTTTTACAATTATTGCGAGCATTAGTGTAACGTTTTATCAACAAAACAGTTCCATTAAAGCAAAAGAAGCAAAAGTTAAGGACATGAAAAAAGAACTGGATTCATTAACGAATAAAGAAAAAAGTCTAAAAGACGAAGTTCAAAAGTTAAATGATGAAGAGTATGTATTAAAGATTGCTAGAAGGGATTATTTCTTCTCTGGTAAAGGGGAGATAATTTTTCCTGTTTCTAAGTAGAGTATGTCTTATTGACACTATATTTTAGGATTATATATAATAAAGTAAAATTTGACTTTTTAACCACTAAGGAGGAGCATTTTTTTTATGTCAATCGAGGTAGGCAGCAAGTTACAGGGTAAAGTAACAGGTATTACAAATTTTGGGGCTTTTGTGGAGCTGCCAGAAGGCTTAACTGGTCTTGTTCATATTAGTGAAGTTGCTGATAACTATGTAAAAGATATTAACGATCACTTAAAAGTGGGCGACCAAGTAGAAGTAAAAGTTATTAATGTTGAAAAAGATGGAAAGATTGGTTTATCTATCAAAAAAGCGAAAGAACGTGAAAAAACAGAAGGAGATCGTCCACGCGGTGAATACCAACGCGGTGGTGATCAACAACGTTCTGGACGTCCACAACGTAATAATCGCTCTTTCAACAGAGATAATCGCGGTGGCGGTAACGACCGAGCTCCAAAAGAAACATTTGAGCAAAAGATGGCACGCTTCTTAAAGGATAGCGAAGATCGCTTAACTTCTTTAAAGCGTAACACAGAGTCTAAACGTGGTGGCCGTGGCGCGCGTCGCGGATAATAAGGCCGTTTAGTTTTTAACATATAGAGAGGTACCCAGAGTGATGGCTCAGGGTGCTTTTTTATATGTTAAAATATATTTTTAAATTTTTTTTTGAGATGTGTTGACTTTAAATAATATCTGATGTAAGATACTAATTGTCCGTTAAATAAGACGACATGGCGGTGTAGCTCAGCTGGCTAGAGCGTACGGTTCATACCCGTGAGGTCGGGGGTTCGATCCCCTCCGCCGCTATATTTAATTTAACGGCCCGTTGGTCAAGTGGTTAAGACACCGCCCTTTCACGGCGGTAACACGGGTTCGAATCCCGTACGGGTCATCTAAAAAGATCATGCAAATTTGCATGATCTTTTTTTGTTGAATAAATTAAGATATACAACACTTCTACAAAATCACCCTATATTTTCTGAATATTTAATTAAAAATTCAAAAATAACTTACATACTGTGTATATCTGTAGAGTTATTTCGAATAAAAAGTCGAACGATTATAAAAGTGAAAACTGTTGTTTTGACAAAAATCCCAACAATCATCTTTTATAATGACAGTAATTAAACTATGCAGGTGGTGTTAAAAATATGCCTAAAGCAGGAAGGAATACTATGAATACAAGTGCATTGGCAATGAATGAGAGTCAGCTTGGAGGAATAAAGTGGACGAGTAAGTTGCGAATGAAATTTGAGCAAGTTTTCTTTAGATGGGGATTTATTATTGTTGTTATTGGTTTTCTTTTGGGACGAGCATATATATTAACAAATATTTTACCTTTTGCACTTCCGTTTTTTGCTGCTGTTTATGTTATGAAGCGGGATAAGATGCCGTTAGCATTTTTAGCTCTAATGGGAGGAGCTCTTTCAGTCTCGATAGATAATTTGTTTTTTACTTTTGCATCTATCTTTACTTTCTTCATTTATAATATCTTCTTTAGTAGATTTACACGTAAAACCGTTGGACTTGTTCCATTTCAAGTATTTATCTCCGCATTAACCGCACACTTAGTTGTTGTATACTTTGCACAACAAACTGTCACCATGTACGATTTACTCGTTAGTACCATTGAGGCTGGGCTTAGTTTCGTATTAACTATGATATTTTTACAAAGTGTCCCGCTTTTAGTGGAAAGGAAAGGAAAACAACAGGCATTAGAGACGGAAGAAATTGTTTGTTTGATTATATTACTAGCATCTGTTTTAACGGGTACAACAGATTGGTTTGTATATGATGCTTCTATTCAACATATTTTTACAAGGTATTTAGTACTAGTATTTGCATTTATTGCGGGTGCTGCTACAGGATCTACAGTGGGGGTCGTAACAGGATTGATATTAAGTTTAGCAAATGTGTCTAGTTTGTCTCAGCTTAGCCTTCTCGCTTTTTCTGGATTGCTTGGTGGGTTGTTAAAAGAAGGGAAGCGTTTAGGTGTTAGTTTAGGGTTATTAATAGGGACAAGCTTAATTACATTATATGTAGACAAGCAGACGAATATTGTAACAACTTTAATTGAGTCAGGTGTAGCGATTGCGATCTTCTTATTAACGCCAAAGCTTGTTTTGGATCGTATTGCTAAATTTATGCCAGGTACACAAGAGCATTCGCAAGATCAACAACAATATTTAAGAAGGATGCGTGATGTTACAGCAAACAAAATCAATCAATTTGCAAATGTATTTGCTGCTTTATCTAATAGCTTTTCTGTATATGGGTATGTAGAGGAAGAAGATAAAGAGACAGAAGCAGATTTGTTTTTGAGTACAATTACTGCGAAAACATGTCAAACATGCTTTAAAAAGGATCAATGCTGGGTAGTGAATTTCGATAAAACGTACGATTATATGAAACAAATAATGAGTGAAACGGAAGAAGGAACCCTGCAACATAATCGTAAATTAGTTCGTGAGTGGGACAAGCATTGTGTGAGAGGGAAAAAAGTGACAGATTTAGTAGCGGGTGAATTAGATCATTTCTATGAGGGACAAAAATTACGAAAACAAATGAAGGAAAATCGTAGAATAGTTGCGGAGCAACTATTAGGTGTATCAAAGGTTATGGAGGATTTTGCTAAGGAGATACAACGAGAGCGTGAAAATCATCAAGTGCAGGAAGAGCAGATTATGCAAGCGTTCCGTGATTTTGGTGTCGAAGTAGAGCATGTTGATATTTATTGTTTAGATAGAGGAAGTATTGATATTGAAATGTTGATTCCAGTTGCATCTAATGAACATGGTGAATGTGAAAAGTTAGTTGCACCGATGCTTTCGGATATCCTTAAAGAAAATATTGTCGTTAAACATGAAGAAAAGTCTTCTTATCCAAATGGCCACAGTTTAATATCATTTGGTTCGGCGAAGACGTACTCTCTTGATACAGGATTGGCTACAGCTGCAAAAGGTGGTGGATTTGTTTCGGGTGACTCTTATGCGATGATGGATTTAAGTGTTGGTAAATATGCACTTGCGATTAGTGATGGTATGGGAAATGGGCAAAGAGCTCATATGGAAAGTAAGGAAACGGTGAAATTATTACAAAAAATACTCCAATCGGGTATTGATGAAGAAATAGCAATTAAGTCTATCAATTCAATTCTTTCTTTGAGAACGACGGAAGAGATGTTTACGACATTAGATTTAGCTATGGTAGATTTACGAGATGCGAGTGCAAGGTTTTTAAAGATTGGATCAACACCGAGTTTTGTCAAACGCGCGAATAATATTTTGAAAATTGAAGCAAGTAACTTGCCGATGGGAATCATCGAGGATGTTGAAGTTGATGTGGTGGGTGAACAATTAAAAACGGGCGATATCCTTATTATGATGAGTGATGGGATTTTTGAGGGAGCACAGCATGTAGAGAATCATGAATTGTGGATGAAACGGAAAATTAAAGAATTGCAAACCGAAGACCCGCAAGAAATTGCTGATATCATTATGGAAGAAGTGATTCGCTCTTGTGATGGTTATATAAATGATGATATGACTATTGTAGTGGCAAAAGTGAAGAAAAATATGCCGAAGTGGGCTACGATTCCGATTGTAGGAATGCAGGCGCAGTAAAATGTAAGTGGAATGTTTATCTATAATTTGATTTTAAAAACCTAGGTGAATACCTAGGTTTTTTTGTGGGAAAAGGTAATGTTATTAATTTTGTGAATACACACGGAGGATGTAAAATAAAAATGTAATTTTTGTATATCTTTTTTTTGCACAATGTTTGTAAAAGTTGTACCATTATAAACAAGGTGACTAACGTTGCTGTTCTTGTTTAATGAAAGGTGATTGCGAAGTTGAAAGATACATTTGTTGAAAAAGTAGATGACTTTGTAAAGCAGCATGATGTATTAAAGAATGATTCAACGATTGTTGTGGGAGTTTCTGGTGGTCCTGACTCGTTAGCCCTTTTATATTATTTATTAGAAAAAAGAGCGGAAAAACAGTTGGAAATTGTAGTGGCTCATGTGGATCATATGTTTAGAGGTGAGGAATCTCATGAGGATTTACAGTTTGTGCAGGGCCTTTGTGAAGAACTAGGAATTATTTGTGAAACGATAAGGATTAATGTATCACAATATCAACAGCAATACGGGATGAATGCACAGGTTGCTGCTAGAGAATGCAGATATGCATTTTTGGAAAGAATAATGAAGAAATATGATGCAAGATATGTTGCACTTGGACATCATGGAGATGATCAAGTAGAGACAATTTTAATGCGTCTTGTAAGAGGGAGTACTCCGAAAGGATATGCAGGAATTGCAGTGAAGCGTCCTTTTCATAATGGGTATTTAATTAGGCCGTTACTTGGGGTAACGAAGGAAGAAATTGTTGATTACTGTAATAAGCTAAATTTAATTCCGCGTATAGATCCGAGTAATAAAAAGGAATTATATACAAGGAATCGATTACGTAAATATGTCCTTCCTCACTTAAAAGAAGAAAATCCACAAATGCATGAGAAATTCCAAAAATTTAGCGTGCAAATGCAAGAGGATGAGGCTTATTTGCAGGAATTAGCTTTTGAGAAAATGAATAAAGTAATTACAAAAAAAAGTGATAAACAAATTAGCTTATCAATTCCTGACTTTGAATCCATGTCTATGCCTTTACAAAGAAGAGGGATTCAACTAATATTAAACTATCTTTATGAATATAAGATTCCATCTTCTCTTTCTTCTATACATATTGACAAGGTGATTGAGTTTTTTAAGCGGACACAACCTTCAGGTTCACTTGATTTTCCAGGTGATTTGAAAATTGTTCGCACATACGAGGAGTGTAGCTTTAGATTTAAACAAGAAATTGCCTCTCCTTTTTTACAAGATTTATCAGTACCCGGGACCATTACAATATTGAACGGGGATGAATTTGTAACAGAGGTGAGCGAAGATATACCAAGTAACATGAATGAAACAGTATTTGTTGCTAAGTATAATGATATATCATATCCACTTCGTATTCGTTCTAGAGAAAATGGAGATCGCATGTCAATACAAGGTATGGATGGCACGAAAAAGATAAAAACTATTTTTATCGAAGCGAAAGTACCGAAAGAAAAAAGGGAAGAATGGCCGGTCGTTTGTGACGCAAGTGGGAACATTATTTGGGTACCCTTGTTGAAGCGATCTGCATTTGCAATTTCGAAAGAGATGGCAAAGAAGGATAAATATATGATTATTCACTACAAAAGCAAGGAGTCTTCCGGGAGGATAATGAAATGATGAATCAAGATATCGAAAAAGTATTAATTTCTGAAGAACAAATACAAGAAAAGGTGCGCGAACTAGGTGCAGTTATTGCAGAGGATTATAAAAACACAGTACCTCTTGCAATTGGTGTATTAAAAGGCGCAATGCCATTCATGGCAGATTTATTAAAGAGAACAGATACATATCTTGAAATGGATTTTATGGCTGTATCTAGTTATGGTCACTCTACAGTTTCAACAGGCGAAGTGAAAATTTTAAAAGATCTTGATACTTCTGTAGAAGGTCGCGATATTTTAATCGTCGAAGATATTATTGATAGTGGTCTTACACTAAGCTACTTAGTAGACTTATTCAAATATCGTAAAGCGAAGTCTGTAAAAATTGTTACATTATTAGATAAGCCAACAGGCCGTAAGGTTGATCTGAAAGCGGATTATGTTGGATTTACTGTTCCACATGAATTTGTAGTAGGATATGGATTAGATTATAAAGAGCAGTACCGTAATCTTCCTTATGTAGGCGTATTAAAACCAAGCGTTTACTCAAATTAATTAAATACAGGCTTTACAATTGTATAGGAAAGTTTTTCTATGTTACGATTTACTATAGTGTTTATGCCGTGAGAGGAGGTTAGGAATGAATCGTATCTTCCGTAATACCATCTTTTATTTACTGATATTCTTAGTAGTAATTGGAATCGTGAGCTATTTTAATGGTTCGACACAAAAAACGACATCAGTTAGCTACGACAAATTCATTACTAAACTAGAAAGCGGTGAAGTGCGTAATGTGCAACTTCAACCGAAAAATGGTGTATTTGAGGTAAAAGGACAATTCAATAAATCTAGCCAAGGAGAACAATTTGTTACTTATGCACCAAATACTGAGGAATTACAAAAGAAAATCAATGATAAAGCGAAAGGTGCCGAAGTTAAGTATCAACCAGCAGAAGAAACAAGTGCTTGGGTAACATTCTTTACTTCAATCATTCCGTTTGTCATCATCTTCATTTTATTCTTCTTCTTATTAAACCAAGCTCAAGGCGGCGGTAGCCGTGTTATGAACTTCGGGAAAAGTAAGGCGAAGTTATATAATGATGAAAAGAAAAAAGTTCGTTTCAGAGATGTTGCTGGGGCGGATGAAGAGAAACAAGAACTTGTTGAGGTAGTTGAATTCTTAAAAGACCCTCGTAAGTTTTCTGAAGTTGGTGCCCGTATTCCGAAGGGTGTCCTATTAGTTGGACCTCCAGGTACAGGTAAAACTTTATTAGCACGTGCTGTTGCAGGTGAGGCTGGCGTTCCATTCTTCTCTATCAGTGGTTCTGACTTTGTAGAGATGTTTGTCGGTGTCGGTGCATCACGTGTACGTGATTTATTTGAAAATGCAAAGAAAAATGCTCCTTGTATCATTTTCATTGATGAAATTGATGCAGTAGGTCGTCAACGTGGCGCAGGTCTTGGTGGTGGTCATGATGAGCGTGAGCAAACATTGAACCAGTTACTTGTTGAAATGGATGGATTCGGTGCAAACGAAGGTATTATTATCATTGCTGCGACAAACCGTCCAGACATTCTTGACCCAGCGTTATTACGTCCAGGTCGTTTTGACCGTCAAATTACAGTAGATCGTCCAGATGTAAATGGTCGTGAAGCTGTACTGAAAGTACATGCGCGTAATAAACCGCTTGATGAGCATATTAATTTAAGAGCAATTGCGACTCGTACACCAGGATTCTCTGGTGCGGATCTTGAAAACTTATTAAACGAAGCTGCTTTAGTAGCTGCACGTCGAGATAAGAAGAAAATTGATATGAGTGATATCGATGAAGCAACGGATCGTGTTATCGCAGGTCCAGCTAAGAAAAGTCGTGTTATCTCTGAAAAAGAACGTAATATCGTTGCTTTCCATGAAGCGGGCCATACTGTAATTGGTGTTGTTCTTGATGAAGCTGATGTCGTTCATAAAGTAACAATTGTCCCTCGTGGTCAAGCTGGTGGATATGCGGTAATGCTTCCGAAGGAAGATCGTTACTTCATGACAAAGCCAGAGTTACTTGATAAAATCACTGGTTTACTTGGTGGTCGAGTAGCTGAGGAAATTGTATTTGGTGAAGCAAGTACAGGTGCTCACAACGACTTCCAACGTGCGACTGGTATTGCAAGACGTATGGTTACGGAATTCGGTATGAGTGATAAGCTTGGACCGATGCAATTTGGTAGCTCACAAGGTGGTCAAGTATTCTTAGGAAGAGACTTCCATTCAGAACAAAACTACAGTGATGCAATCGCACATGAAATTGATGTGGAAATGCAAACAATTATTAAAGACTGTTATGCTCGTGCAAAACAAATTCTTACTGAAAAACGAGATAAGCTTGATATTATCGCGAAAACGTTACTTGAAGTAGAAACATTAGATGCAGAGCAAATTAATCATTTATATGATTATGGCAGATTACCTGAGCGTCCAACATCTTCAGATGATGTGAAAGTAAACATCAATATGAAGAAAGACGATGAAGATAAAGAAGATAAAGAAGATAAGTAAGAAATGAAGGAGTGACTATTGTCACTCCTTTTTTGTTTGTTAAGATTTTTATTAATTATTATTGAGAGTTTAGTGGATAAAGTAATTTAAGTAAAACTGGTATTAAAAATTGAAATAGAGAGCAATCTTTTTGTAAAATGATGAGGATAGGAAAGCTGATTATATAGGTATGTGTGATATGATGTTTTTATAAGTTTTATACATACTACACAAATATAGATTAAATAAGATAAGTGGTGAGAATATGATTTTTGTATTGGATGTAGGGAACACAAATGCTGTACTAGGCGTGTTTGAAGAGGGGGAACTTCGTCAGCATTGGCGCATGGAAACAGATCGTCATAAGACAGAAGATGAATATGGAATGCTTGTAAAACAGTTACTTGATCATGAGGGTCTTTCGTTTGAAGATGTGAAAGGTATTATTGTGTCTTCGGTCGTACCACCAATTATGTTCGCTTTAGAACGTATGTGTGAAAAATATTTTAAAATTAAACCGCTTGTAGTAGGGCCTGGAATAAAAACGGGGCTAAATATTAAATATGAAAATCCGCGTGAAGTAGGCGCAGACCGAATTGTAAATGCAGTAGCAGGAATCCACTTGTATGGAAGTCCGCTTATTATTGTTGATTTTGGTACGGCTACTACATATTGTTATATTAACGAAGAAAAGCATTATATGGGTGGAGTTATTACGCCAGGAATTATGATTTCAGCAGAGGCTTTATATAGTAGGGCGGCAAAACTTCCTCGTATTGAAATTACAAAACCGAGCAGTGTTGTTGGGAAGAATACAGTAAGTGCGATGCAATCAGGTATTCTTTATGGTTATGTAGGACAAGTGGAAGGTATTGTTAAGCGTATGAAAGAGGAAGCTAAACAAGAACCGAGAGTTATTGCAACAGGTGGATTGGCGAAATTAATTTCAGAAGAATCGAATGTAATTGATATTGTAGATCCATTTTTAACGTTAAAAGGCTTGTATATGTTATATGAGCGTAATGCAAATTTACAGCATGAGAAAGGTGAATAAATACGTATGAAAGATTATTTAGTAAAAGCGTTAGCGTTTGATGGAGAAGTACGTGCGTATAGTGTACGTACAACAAATACAGTAAGTGAGGCACAAAGACGCCATGATACATGGAGGACAGCTTCGGCGGCACTTGGTCGTTCTTTAACTGCAGGTACAATGATGGGTGCGATGTTAAAAGGTGATCAAAAGTTAACGATTAAAGTAGAAGGTAATGGACCGATTGGCCTTATCTTAGTGGATGCTCATGCAAATGGAGAAGTACGTGGCTATGTAACGAATCCACATGTTGATTTTGAAGGAACAGAACAAGGGAAATTACGTGTATATCAAGCGGTAGGTACAGAAGGATTTGTAACAGTAATTAAAGATATTGGTATGCGTGAGCCGTTTATCGGTCAATCTCCAATCGTTTCGGGAGAACTAGGGGAAGATTTCACGTATTATTTCGCAGTTTCTGAGCAGACGCCTTCTTCTGTTGGTGTGGGTGTCCTTGTAAATGGAGATGACAGCGTATTAGCGGCGGGTGGATTTATCCTTCAAATTATGCCGGGCGCACAGGAAGAAACAATTTCATTCATTGAAGATCGTTTGCAAAAAATCCCGCCTGTATCAACATTGATCGAACAAGGTCTTTCTCCAGAAGAGCTACTATACGCAGTCCTTGGAGAAGATAAAGTAAAAGTATTGGAAACAATGGATGTTCAATTTAATTGTACTTGCTCACGTGAACGTATCGAGAGTGTGTTAATTAGTTTAGGTAAAACAGAGTTAGAGCAAATTCGTGAAGAAGAAGAAGAGACAGAAGTTCATTGTCATTTCTGTAATGAACGATACAAGTTCTCTAAAGAAGATATTACAAATTTAATTGAGAATTTGTAATAAGGGGATTAACCCTCCAAAGAGATTGACAAACAGGGAATTTTCTGACAAAATCTAAATATAGATAAAACCAATAAAAATACTCGGTGTTAGGAGTGACAGGAATGCGAGTGGCACAATCAGTTTCAGAATTAATCGGGAAAACGCCGATCGTTAAGTTGAACCGCATCGTAGAATCAGATAGCGCAGATATATACTTAAAACTAGAGTTTATGAATCCGGGGAGCAGCGTTAAAGATCGTATTGCACTAGCTATGATTGAAGATGCTGAAAAAAAGGGATTGTTAAAAGAGGGCGATACAATCATTGAGCCAACAAGTGGTAACACAGGAATTGGTTTAGCGATGGTAGCGGCTGCTAAAGGATATAATGCAATTTTAGTAATGCCAGAAACAATGAGTATTGAGCGTCGTAATTTATTGCGTGCTTACGGTGCTGAATTAGTATTGACTCCAGGTCCTGAAGGAATGGGTGGAGCAATTCGTAAAGCAACTGAATTAGCAAAAGAGCATGGTTACTTTATACCGCAACAGTTCCAAAATCAATCAAATCCACAAATTCATCGTTTAACAACAGGTCCAGAAATTGTTGAACAAATGGGTGATCAATTAGATGCGTTTATTGCAGGTATTGGTACAGGTGGAACGATTACTGGTGCTGGTGAAGTGCTGAAGGAAGCATATGAAGGTATTAAAATTTATGCAGTAGAACCTGCAGATTCGCCAGTATTATCTGGTGGGAAACCGGGTCCGCATAAAATCCAAGGAATTGGGGCGGGATTTGTTCCAGAGACATTGGATGTAGAAGTATATGATGAAATTATTCAAGTGAAAACAGAGCAAGCATTTGAATATGCGAGAAGAGTGGCTAAAGAGGAAGGTATTTTAGTTGGTATCTCTTCAGGCGCAGTTATTTATGCAGCAACAGAAATTGCGAAAAAGTTAGGTAAGGGGAAAAAGGTACTTGTTATTATCCCAAGTAACGGCGAACGTTATTTAAGTACACCACTTTATCAATTTGAATCATAATTAAACGCGATTGAAAAAGCATCCTTGAAAAAGGATGCTTTTTCTTTTTGGATTGGAAATAGGAAAAGAGTGAATGACTAGAAAACTTCATGTAAAATAAGAGGTAGTATAATTAATTTATTTTCACTAGCCTTCGAGTATAATCAATCTCTATATAAATAACTTATGTAGTTTGAGCTGGTTCATCTAAGAGGGTGGGATAAAAGAAGACGGGGTGTTGATATGCAACGAAGAAAATCTTTAGCGCTTTCTATTCCATATCAGTTAGATTTCTTTAAGCAATATAAATTTCTTTCTCAGGGTAAATCACAACATATTTTGTTAGAAAGCGGCCGTGGCGGTCGTTATAACATTGTAGGGCTGAACCCGGTAGCGGTAATCCGAGGGAAGGATGAAACGTTACATATAAGTGAAAGTGGTAAGGAAACAATAAAACGAGGGAATCCATTAGATTTAATGCAAGAATATATGGAGCAATGGAAAACAGACTATAATCCAGAGTATCCGCCTTTTCAAGGTGGTGCAATTGGCTATTTCAGTTATGACTGTATCCGTTATATTGAAAAGCTGCCTTCTCTTGCGGAAGATGATATTAATATACCTGACATCTTCTTTTTATTATTTGACGACGTATTTGTCTATGATCAAAAAGAACAAGTGTTATGGATTATTACGCATTATGTAGATAAATATGAAGAGGCGAAAGAACGGTTAAATGAGTGGAAGAGTCTTTGGGCGACAGAAGCGCCTGAAGTGACCGTGCCTTTTGAAAGTCCTGAAAAGAAAAGTGAAGCAGTTGCTTTTACTGAAGCAAGCTTTATGAAGGCAGTTGAATGTATTCAAGAATATATTGGTGCTGGTGATGTGTTCCAAGTAAACTTGTCGACGAGACAAGAAAGAACGTTACAAACACACCCACTAGAAATTTATACAAGTCTTCGTGAAATTAATCCATCGCCATATATGGGTTACTTGGAGCTTGGAGATTTTCAAATTGTTAGTGGATCGCCAGAGTTGTTAATTAAGAAACAGGGAACCGAAGTAAGTACAAGACCAATTGCTGGAACAAGATCTAGAGGCGCGGATGAGCAAGAGGATGAAGAATTAGCAAGAGAATTAATTGAGAACGAAAAAGAAAGAGCAGAGCATGTAATGCTTGTAGATTTAGAACGAAATGATTTAGGGCGCGTTTGTAAATATGGCACTGTAGAAGTCGATGAATTTATGGTAATTGAAAAGTATTCACATGTTATGCATATCGTTTCCAATGTGCGTGGTGAGGTGGAAGAAGATAAGGATGCTTTCGATTTAGTGAAAGCTGTATTCCCTGGTGGAACAATTACTGGTGCCCCGAAAATCCGTACGATGGAAATAATTGAGGAATTAGAACCTGTCCGTAGAGGGATTTATACAGGTTCAATCGGTTGGATTGGTTATTCTGGGGATACAGAATTGAATATTGTAATTAGAACACTTCTTGCTAAAGATGGAAAAGCTCATGTACAAGCGGGAGCGGGAATTGTAATTGATTCAAATCCGGAAAATGAATATAAAGAGTCGTTAAAAAAGGCGATTGCTTTATGGCGTGCAAAAGAACGTAGCGAAGAAACGGTTAGGTGAGAGAAATGATATTAATGATTGATAATTATGATTCCTTTACATTTAATTTAGTGCAGTTTCTTGGAGAACTTGGACAAGAGCTTGTTGTTAAGCGTAATGATGAAGTGAGTATTGCAGATATTGAGAATATGAAACCAGATTTTCTAATGATTTCGCCAGGTCCATGTAGTCCTAATGAAGCGGGGATTAGTATGGAAGTTATTAAATACTTTGCTGGGGAGATTCCGATTTTTGGAGTTTGTCTTGGGCATCAATCGATTGCGCAAGTATTTGGTGGAGAAGTTGTTCGTGCAGAGCGATTAATGCATGGAAAAACGTCGCTTATGCATCATGATGGGAAAACGATTTTCTTAGATGTTCCTAATCCATTTACTGCAACGCGTTATCATTCCCTGATTGTTAAGAAAGAGTCATTGCCAGATTGTTTAGAGGTAACATCTTGGACAGAGGAAGGGGAAATTATGGCGATTCGTCATAAGACACTGCCGATAGAGGGTGTACAATTCCATCCGGAATCTATTATGACTTCTCATGGGAAAGAGTTGTTGCAGAATTTCATTCGTAAATACAGTCCAAGTGCGACATTATGTTAATTTACGTAAATGGCCAGTATGTAGAAGCAAGTGAAGCGAGAATTTCTCCTTATGACCATGGCTATTTATATGGGCTGGGGGTTTTTGAGACATTTCGTATTTATAATGGTCATCCTTTTTTGTTAGATGATCATTATAACCGTTTAATAGGTGCGCTAGATACATTGCAAATTAAATGGACAATGACAAAAGATGACGTGATGCTTATTTTGAAGAATCTACTCGCTAAGAATGAATTGGAACATGCGTATGTACGTTTTAATGTATCGGCGGGTGTAGATGAAATAGGATTGCAAACGGAAATGTATGAAGAGCCTTCGGTTATTGTTTTTATAAAACCTTTAACAGCTCCAGAAGATGTAGTAGAAAAAGAAGGGGTTATTTTAAAACAAGTGCGAAATACACCAGAAGGAGCATTTCGTCTGAAGTCTCATCATTATTTAAATAATATTTTAGGGAAGCGTGAAATTGGAAATGTTGTGAGCAGGGAAGGTATTTTCCTTACTGAAGCAGGTTATGTTGCAGAGGGTATTGTTTCGAATCTCTTTTTTGTGAAAGGTGATGTTTTATATACACCTTCGTTAGAAACAGGAATTTTAAATGGTATCACTCGTGCGTTTATTATAAAAAGTGCTGAAGAATTGAATATAGAAGTAAATGAAGGTTTCTTTACAAAAGATGAATTACTTTCAGCAGATGAAGTCTTTGTAACAAACTCAATTCAAGAAATTGTTCCGCTTTATCGTATAGAAGCGCAGGATTTCCCGGGGAAAGTGGGAGTGGTTACAAAAAGTTTAATGTATCTTTATGGAATGCAGAGAGAGAAATTGTGGAGCAGAAATGAATTACGAAGAGGAGATGTGTAGTTTGAAGTGGGATTATGATTTACGCTGCGGCGAATATACATTGAATTTAAATGAAAAGACATTAATTATGGGGATTTTAAATGTAACACCAGATTCGTTTTCTGATGGTGGGAGTTACAACGAGGTAGATGCTGCGGTACGTCACGCAAAAGAAATGCAAGGTGAAGGTGCTCATATTATTGATATTGGTGGCGAATCTACTCGCCCGGGTTTTGCTAAAGTATCAGTAGAAGAAGAAATAAAGCGAGTTGTCCCGATGATTCAAGCAGTTTCAAAAGAGGTGAAATTGCCTATATCTATCGATACATATAAAGCTGAAGTTGCAAAGCAAGCAATTGAGGCTGGTGCTCATATTATTAATGATATTTGGGGAGCGAAGGCGGAGCCGAAAATTGCTGAAGTCGCAGCCCATTATGATGTACCTATCATTTTAATGCATAACCGCGATAATATGAATTATCGTAATTTAATGGCCGATATGATTGCTGATTTGTATGACAGTGTTAAAATTGCTAAAAATGCTGGTGTGCGAGATGAGAATATTATTTTAGATCCAGGTATCGGTTTTGCTAAAACACCTGAGCAAAACTTAGAGGCGATGCGTAATTTAGAACAGTTAAATGTGCTAGGTTATCCGGTTCTCTTAGGTACTTCGAGAAAGTCCTTTATTGGGCACGTATTAGATTTGCCAGTAGAGGAACGTCTTGAGGGAACGGGAGCTACTGTTTGTCTTGGTATTGAAAAGGGCTGTGAGTTTGTTCGTGTCCATGATGTGAAAGAAATGGCGCGTATGGCTAAGATGATGGATGCAATGATTGGTAAGGGGGTAAAGTAATTGGATAAAATTTATATCCATGATATGGAGTTTTATGGTTATCATGGTGTATTCCCAGAGGAAAATAAATTAGGGCAGAGATTTAAAGTTGATTTAACGGTGGAAATAGATTTAAAACGCGCGGGAGAAAGTGATGACTTAGAGCATTCGGTCAATTATGGAGAGCTTTTTGAATTATGTAGAATAGTTGTCGAGGATAGAAGGTATAAGCTTGTAGAGAGTATCGCTGAAAATATTGCCTCAGACATATTAAAGCAATATGGAAGTATTTCACGGTGTACAATTAAGGTAATTAAACCGGATCCGCCGATACCGGGCCATTATCGCGCTGTAGCAGTAGAAATTACGAGAGAACGTCCATGAATAATATAGCGTACATTGCATTAGGGTCAAATATTGGAGAGCGTTATACGTATTTAACTGAAGCGATTCAGTTTTTAAATAAAAGTCCGTATATTCAAGTTGATGATGTTTCGTCAGTGTATGAAACTGATCCAGTTGGCTATACTGACCAAAGTTGTTTTTTAAATTTAGTTATAAAAATTTCTACCAATTTATCACCGCAAGAATTATTGAAAGTAACACAAAAAGTAGAAAATGACCTAGGAAGAAAAAGGGAAATTAGGTGGGGGCCAAGGACTATCGACCTTGACATTTTACTTTATAATCAAGAAAATATTGAAGCAGAGAATCTTATTGTTCCGCATCCGCGGATGTTTGAAAGAGCTTTTGTTATCGTTCCGTTGTTAGAGATTAACCAAAATATAAAACAAAACATTTCACGTTCACAAGTAGAAGAAATGAAAAGGCGAGAGGGAGTAACGGTATGGAAGCAGAAAAATGGGGAAGACGCATTCGTGCTTTTCGAAAGCTAAAAGGCTACACGCAAGAAGGTTTTGCTAAAGAATTAGGGGTATCTGTATCTGTTTTAGGTGAAGTTGAGAGAGGGAATCGATCGCCTTCTCAAGATTTTGTAGTAGAAGTTGCTAAGGCATTAAATGTTTCGATAGATGAATTAATGCCAAAGTGACTGTGCAGGAAGGAGTAGGTTGATTGTTAAAGATTGCAAATATTGAGATGAAAAATCCGGTTGTATTAGCACCGATGGCGGGAGTGTGTAACTCTGCATTCCGTTTAACAGTGAAAGAATTTGGTGCAGGTTTAGTTTGTGCTGAAATGGTAAGTGATAAGGCAATATTGCTTAATAACAAAAGAACATTAGATATGTTATATATCGATGAGAGAGAAAAACCATTAAGTTTACAAATTTTCGGTGGAGAGAAAGAAACTCTTGTAGATGCTGCGAAATACGTAGATAAATATACGACAGCAGACATTATTGATATTAATATGGGTTGCCCAGTACCGAAAATTGTTAAATGTGATGCGGGGGCAAGGTGGCTTTTAGACCCAAATAAAATATATGAAATGGTAGCTGCGGTTGTAGATGCTGTTGAAAAGCCGGTTACGGTTAAAATGCGTATCGGTTGGGATGAAGAACATATTTTCGCAATAGAAAATGCTAGAGCTGTTGAGCGTGCTGGTGGACAAGCTGTGGCGGTTCACGGACGTACGCGAGTGCAAATGTATGAAGGAAAAGCGGATTGGGATATCATTAAACAAGTAAAGCAAGTTGTAAATATCCCAGTTATCGGAAATGGTGATGTCGAAACACCGCAAGATGCGAAGCGTATGATTGATGAGATTGGTGTAGATGGTGTTATGATTGGCCGTGCAGCTCTTGGGGATCCATGGATGATTTATCGAACGGTAAAGTATTTAGAGACAGGTGAATTAATGCCGGAACCAACAGTGCGTGAGAAAATTGATGTATGTATGTTACATCTAGATCGCCTTATCGATTTAAAGAACGAAAATGTTGCTGTAAGAGAGATGAGAAAGCATGCAGCTTGGTATTTAAAAGGTGTTCGTGGTAATGCAAGTGTGCGTAATGGCATCAATACTTGCAACACACGTGAAGACCTTGCGAATGTATTAGGTGAATTTGTAGAAGAAGTAGAGGCGAAACAACAAACAATTTACGTTGGTTAATAGGGGGACGGAGAAGATTGACATTCTTCTACACACTTCCTATAATTACGTGAAAGAAAGAAGAACTGCCAGTTAGTTGCTGGCAGTTTTTCTAGTTGAGTAGAAAATGCTATACTGTATATATTGTAAAAATTAATAGAGCTGGAGTGATATCAATATCATGGATAACATGAACCACGAAGAATTAAACGACCAATTGCTTGTTCGTCGTGAAAAGCTACATAATTTACGTGAGCAAGGAATCGATCCGTTCGGTAAAAGATTTGAACGCACAAATTCAACAACCGACTTAGTAAGTCTATATGGAGAATTCTCTAAAGAAGAATTAGAAGAGAAAGGAATCACTGTTTCTATCGCTGGTCGTATTATGACAAAACGCGGTAAAGGAAAAGCTGGATTCGCGCACATTCAAGATTTACATGGACAAGTTCAAATTTACGTTCGCAAAGATACTGTTGGAGATGAAGAGTACGAGTTATTTACGACAGCAGATTTAGGTGACTTAGTAGGTATTGAAGGTAAAGTGTTCAAAACAAACGTTGGAGAACTTTCAGTAAAAGCAACAGGATTTACGCTTTTAACGAAATCTCTTCGTCCATTACCGGATAAATATCATGGATTAAAAGATGTTGAACAACGATACCGTCAACGTTACTTAGACTTAATTACAAGTATGGAAAGTCGTGAAACATTTGTTACTCGTAGTAAAATCATTCGTGAAATGAGAAGATATTTAGATGATAACGGTTATCTTGAAGTAGAAACGCCTATGATGCACGCGATTGCAGGTGGAGCGTCTGCTCGTCCTTTCACTACGCATCATAATGCGTTAGATATGGAATTATATATGCGTATCGCAATTGAACTTCATTTAAAACGTCTTATTGTGGGCGGATTAGAAAAAGTTTATGAGATCGGCCGTGTATTCCGTAATGAGGGTGTATCAACTCGTCATAACCCTGAGTTTACGATGATTGAATTATATGAAGCGTACGCTGATTATAATGATATTATGAAACTAACAGAAAATATGGTTGCTCATATTGCCAAAAAAGTATTGGGTACAACAACAATCCAATATGGTGATTATGAAATTAATCTAGAACCAGAATGGACACGTCTTCATATGGTAGATGCGATTAAGCAACACTCTGGAGCGGATTTCTGGAATCCAATGAGTGTAGAAGAAGCGCGTGAGCTTGCAAAAGAACATAATGTAGAAATTAAAGATACAATGGAAGTTGGTCATATTATAAATGAATTCTTCGAACAAAAAGTAGAAGATAAATTAATCCAACCAACATTTATTTACGGTCATCCGGTAGAAATTTCGCCACTTGCGAAAAAGAATGACGAAGATCCACGATTCACAGATCGTTTCGAATTATTTATCGTTGCACGTGAACATGCAAATGCATTCACTGAGTTAAATGATCCAATCGATCAAAAAGAACGTTTTGAAGCGCAATTAAAAGAGCGCGAACAAGGTAATGACGAAGCTCATATGATGGATGACGATTATATTGAAGCTCTTGAGTACGGTATGCCTCCTACGGGTGGGTTAGGAATTGGTATTGATCGTCTAGTTATGTTATTAACAAATGCACCATCTATTCGTGATGTATTATTATTCCCTGCTATGCGCCATAAACAAGACTAAGCTTTGGAGATTTCTCCAAAGCTTTTTTTATTTGAGTATGAGTTGCGTGGGTATAATAGATCTTGATGGTGCGAGAAATTATATTTATATAGAAGAAATGTGCTGTTTTTATACTTTTTTACTAAGTTAAAAATTTTATTAGAAAAACTATTGCATTTTAATAATTAAACTGGTATATTTATATCCGTTGCCACGAAAGGTAACAAGCAAAACAAACGAAAAACAACTTATTGAAAAAAGTTGTTGACGAAAATATAACAAAATGTTATATTGATAAAGTCGCTTATGAGCGACAACGTAGTTCTTTGAAAACTGAACGAAACAAACAACGTGAAACGTCAATTTTTATTTT
>NZ_JBMDKC010000379.1:0-370 GCF_057809515.1 Bacillus sp. FG16 | reverse complement strand
GAACACCAGATCCAGAAAAACCTGGAACACCGAATCCAGAGAAACCTGGAACACCGAATTCAGAAAAACCGGAAAAAGAATTACCGAAGACAGGGCAGAAAATGCCTGTGGAGCCATATATGGGAGCACTTCTTGTAATGATGAGTTTTGGATTATTCGTATTAGGTAGAAAACAGCAGAGATAATAAAAGTGAAAAGGTATCCTCAAAGTATTTGAGGATACCTTTTTTAGCATGAAAAAAGCATCTAGCAAAAGAACTAGATGCAAATAAAAACACATGGGAAGACAAAATTCTTCCCGTTTCCCGTATGTAATTATATAAGTTCCGTTTAATGTTTTAACATCGATAAAAGTGTCTATACTGCTTAT
>NZ_JBMDKC010000378.1:0-370 GCF_057809515.1 Bacillus sp. FG16 | reverse complement strand
CTGTTTTCTCCATTTTTAATTTCATCATTTCTTTTCCTCTGACGTCTTTGACCCGCAAACGTAAAATATCACTAATTCGTAACCCTGTGTTAATCCCAAAATAAAACAAAAAGTAGTTTCGATACGATGAGTGACGTAATAACCAATCTTTCATTTCGTTGATTTTGTCTAATGATCGAATGGGTTCTTTCGCTCCAGGTTGTCGTCCTCCTTTCGTCATTTCCCATGCCCTCCTCATGAACTTCTATTGGTGTTTTTGTAAACTTTAAATAAAATATAATATGTTTTTGTAAAATTATCAAGAGTTTCTTTGGAATTTTTTTCATCAAAAAACCAGTGATTTCGGCAAAAACAACGCCCTATCACTGGT
>NZ_JBMDKC010000377.1:0-371 GCF_057809515.1 Bacillus sp. FG16 | reverse complement strand
GTTCATCCGCAGTCGGTACATATGGTGTGACAGAGGATAGCTGATTGTCAGCATATACTTTTAGAGAGATATGATTGGCAACTACAACCACACGGTTTCCTTTTCGGTCTTTCATCGTGATAAAATTCGCGCTGTCACCAGTAGAGGGCGGACCTGGGATATCAACAAAAAATTTCCCATTCCATCTCCTGAGACGATCCCCCATCATCAGTAATTCATGTGTGCCATCTGACTTGAGAAACGTATAGGCACCTGTTATCTTTTCTCCTACATAACCAACTTTCTTATAACCGGTTCGTTTCCGAATTTCCCCTACACCAATCACTGCATTTTCTACTTTACTGAGTTCTTTATCCTCAATTAGATTTGCA
>NZ_JBMDKC010000376.1:0-371 GCF_057809515.1 Bacillus sp. FG16 | reverse complement strand
TAACCACATTCCAATTCAAGCAAGAATTATTGGTGCAAATGAGCATGAAAGCCATTATGTATTTGATATTTTATACAATAATACAACCAATATAAAGCCTGCTATCCATTCTACAGATACACATGGAACGAATGAAGTTAATTTTGCTATTTTAGATTTGTTTGGTTACCAATTTGCACCAAGATATAAGGACATTCATGCAACAATATCTCGCAACTTATACGGTTTTCAACATCCAAATCAATATGAAGAATTACTTATTAAACCCTTACGAAAAATCAATACAGAACTGATTATGAAGGAATGGGACAATATTAAACGAATTATGGTATCTCTTGCTTTAAAGACGACGACTCAAAATGTTATTGTTC
>NZ_JBMDKC010000375.1:0-371 GCF_057809515.1 Bacillus sp. FG16 | reverse complement strand
TTTTGCATGTTGTGGATTTTAAAACAGATCAAATCGTTGCAGCTATTCAGCCGCAGGACTATTGGGATGATAAAAGGCAGTGGGAAATCAAAAACAATGTTGATATGTTGGATTTTACTGTTTTTGATGGAACAACTCATTCGGCTACGCTACAACAACAAAATCTTGTTTTAAAAGAAGTTCGTGACGGAAGAATTGTACCATATGTTATTAGAGAAACAGAAAAGAATTCAGACAACCGATCCATTACCACATATGCTTCAGGAGCTTGGGTTCAAATTGCTAAGTCAGGTATTATAAAACCGCAAAGAATAGAAGGGGAAACGGTAAACAAATATATTGATATGGCCCTAGTAGGCATGAAATGGAAA
>NZ_JBMDKC010000374.1:0-371 GCF_057809515.1 Bacillus sp. FG16 | reverse complement strand
TATATTGGGATGGATGTCCACAAGGAAAGTTTTAGCTTATGTGCATTGCACGGAACAACTGGGGAAATTGTAAGAGAAGCACGATGTGCTTCAAATGTATCTCTCGTAAAAAAATTTGTTGAGAAACTGAAAACAAAATATGGTGAAGATATAAAAATTAAAGCTGGATACGAGGCTGGTTGTTTAGGATATTCACTTCATAATCTGCTGGAGCAAAACGGGATTGATTGTGATATTTTAGCTCCCACAACAATGTACAGTTCATCAAAAAACAAAATGGTGAAAAATGATAAATTCGATGCCAAAATGATTGCTATTAATTTAGCGAATGGCACCTATAAAGAAGTATATGTTCCAGAAGAAGAGGATGT
>NZ_JBMDKC010000373.1:0-374 GCF_057809515.1 Bacillus sp. FG16 | reverse complement strand
TGAGAATGAGCCATAACATTAAAACTTTTTGTTGCTTCCATGTTAATATTAGTACCGCCATTATCCCATGTAGTTTCCAACCTCATTGTTCTCTTAGCTCTTAATAACAGAAAATCATCGCTTCTTACGTTAATTAATCCCTTAGAATCTATGAGAACATGTCCACCCGCACTCAACTCTAACCTACCACCACTATCTCTAAAGAACCCTACAGTAGCATTTGTTTTAAACATATTATTACTAATTTCATTAACCATACCAATTGTTCCCCAAGCATTTGCAAAATCTGTTTTATTCGGCGTCACTTGTGTAATTGCTATAGAACCTACAGTATCTGTTGAATCTTTCCCCAAAAATAAAGAAGGCTGAACCCC
>NZ_JBMDKC010000372.1:0-375 GCF_057809515.1 Bacillus sp. FG16 | reverse complement strand
AATATGATGACAGAATTCTAGCATTCTTAGAACATCCAGACATTCCATTTGATAATAATCAAGCGGAACGGGATATTCGGATGGCAAAAGTAAAACAGAAAGTGTCTGGGACTTTCCGAAGTAAGAAAGGTGCAGAATCTTTTTGTCAGATACGGAGCTTTATGAGTACCATGAAAAAACAAAAACAATCTGTCTTACAAGCGATAGGCCAGGTTATAGAAACCGGAACGGTTCCTTGGGATAGCACGACTTCATAAGAGAACTTCTCTATTTGATATAGATTCTTTCTCTTATTGGAGTATTTTCTTTTTCATGTTTTCGAATGGAAAACATGTATTTGGCATGCCTTTTTTCCTAATTAAGCTGAGTAGTTAC
>NZ_JBMDKC010000371.1:0-378 GCF_057809515.1 Bacillus sp. FG16 | reverse complement strand
TATCGATAACAAAATTCAACATAAACTCATATTCCAATTCATCTTTTTGAACCGGTTTGGTACCCACCTTACGCGGTGCCATTTTTCCATTGGAATCAGATTCCACGACATATTCTGTTTTTGTGCGAAGGGTAGCTAAAATATGAACGTCGTTCTGCGTAAGAGTTTTAATGAGACTTGTGGTTTCAGAAGCGAGTTTGCCCCAGTTTTGAAATGAGTTACCCGACATGTTTCCATGCGTTTCTACGATACCTCCTTCCCCTTGCCAATTGTGCGAAAGAGAATCAATGATAATGACTTCCACTCCCGCTTGTTTCATGGTACCTACAGCTGCGTTATATCTTTCTGTTGTGTAAGGTGGAGGAAAATCAATATGAA
>NZ_JBMDKC010000370.1:0-380 GCF_057809515.1 Bacillus sp. FG16 | reverse complement strand
ATGGACGTCCACTACTTCAACCAGATCCAACAAATCCAACTCGTAAGTTATTTTCTGGTAAGCCCGTTATTGTTTTGTCTAATAAAACAATTGCTACGGATAAAGATGGGAAAGCACCTTTCATTGTTGGTGATTTAAAAGAAGCAGTTATTCTTTGGGATAGAAAACAATTATCTATTGATATGACCAAAGAAGGTGGAAATGCTTGGAGAACAAACACGTCTGAATTTCGAGCAATCGAACGTGAAGACGTTACATTATGGGATGCAGAAGCAGTTGTGTATGGGCAAATTACGATTACGCCTAAAACAGGGGCTTAATAAGATAGGAGGTGTCCTTCTTGGTACTAACAGTAGAGGAAGCGAAAAAGTATCTTCGTG
>NZ_JBMDKC010000037.1:0-48868 GCF_057809515.1 Bacillus sp. FG16 | reverse complement strand
GAATAACGTTTTTTGACACTTGGGGGTAGTCTTATTTCTTAAGTTGATGGGCATGAGGTTTCCCCCCTGTGTCTGGATTTCCTCCTGTATCAGGTTTTCCTCCTGTATCAGGTTTTCCTCCCGTATCAGGTTTTCCTCCTGTATCAGGTTTTCCTCCTGTGTCTGGATTTCCTCCCGTATCAGGTTTTCCTCCTGCATCAGGCTTGACACTGTCACCATTATTACTCTGTTCTGTTTTTTGAATAATAGGCGTTTTAGCATTGTGTACTAACGGCATTATGCCATACTGTGATTTATGAACCACATTTTCCACCTTGCTATTTTCCGTTTGTGTTCCTTTATCTTCTTTGTTAGGTTTTTCTTTTTCAGGACTAGTTTCTTTTTTATGAGTCCCACTCAATTCCCATTGCCACATTACAGGAGAGAAAACATCTATATTGATGTTTGGATCTTTTAACTTCACATCCAAGCTAATCTTTATATCCCCTTCATTACGAGGAGCTATTGTAATTTCTCCTGCTTCGCTTTGAAGAAAGTCACTTGTACGATCCACATCATCAATATGTAAGAATCCTGTACTTCCATCTAGTTTAAATTCTTCTGGAATCTTTATCTTCAAAATTTGCGGAGATTCCATTTTAATTACTTTAGCAGTATCACTAAATGTAATTCCCTCTGTATAAAGTCTATCCTTTACTTCTTTAATAGCATTTCCTAAAGATATTTTATTTACAGGATCATAATAAAAATTATTTTCTTTATTATATTTTTTTGTAAATTGAATTACATTTTGCAGTTGTAATTTCGTTGTATCTGGCAAATCACTTTGAGCGATTTCTTCCATGTTTAAACTAGGTAATTTCGCAATTAAATTCTCGATTTGTTTCTTTATTCGAACATCTGGTTGTTTCATTAATGTATTTATGAAGATTTCTTGCTTTCCATCGTTCGACATAGATTGCTTTAACTTCCTAATTACCGTCTCTTGAATATCACTTTCTAACTTTCCTGCAAGTTCTGTATCATATTCAGACACTTGTTTTTTTACATCTGCTAAATATTTTTGAACTGCTGAAGCATCAGTTAAAATATTCGGTTCTTTCTCTGAAAACGTAAATTGATTTGAAATACTTTTATTAGCGGATTCCAATGTACTTAATTGCTTTAAAGCATCACCTGTATTCATATCATTCATATATTGATTGAATTGATTTGTGAAATTATTTGCTAACAAATTGTTATCAGTTTGCATTTTTTGAAAGTTATTAAAACCATCTAAGTACGTACTGTTAGATTTATTCCCTTCATCTAACGCTTGACCGAAACCTTTTAAAACATCCTGAAATCCTTTGAAACTATTAACAGAAACACCTGTATAATCTTGTACTGTTTTAAATTGATTTGTGTAATTTGCTAACGGACTATGTATATCTTTTTTATACATAGTTGTTTGAACGTTTCCTTTTTCAATTATTTTACCTATATTATCTTGTGCACCTTGTAGCTTACCGATAATACTCGCAAAATAAACATCGATTATTTGCTTATTGAAATCTTCTAAAATAACAGAAGCTGTATTTTCTGCCTCAGCTTTCAAATCCTTATTCCCAGTTGCATTTACTTTGTAGTTTAACGTTAATTTCTCTGGAATCTCTGAATCAATCGCAACTGCTTTCCTAGAAAAATCATTTGGAATAACAATCATCATATTGTAATTATTATTTTTCAATCCGTTTTCCGCTACCCCGCGACTAACTACGTACCATTCTTGTTTCGTATTTTTATTTACATTTTTAACAAATTGATCTCCAAACGCTATTTTATTGCCCTCAAATACAGTGCCCTGATCTTCATTTACCAACGCAACTGTCATTTTTGGTGTAGTATTCTCATTAGCTTTCTTAACATTTTGATTTAATGCTAAATAGGAGACCCCTGTTGATAGTACAAGAGCTAAAATAATAAACAACAAGATGCTCCATTTGAACTTTTTCACTACTTATCACTCCTGCGACTGCGAGTCTATCTAATGAAAGACTTCGTATCTTACTCTAGTTTTAAAGTAATTTAGCCATACAACGTATGGTTGCATGGCTAAATTATATATTTCTTTTTATCTGTCTTATTGTAGACCGAAATTACGAGAAAGATCTTCGTCATGTCTAGCAACAGCTTCTGCAGTTTTATTAAGCTGCATATTAATTTCTTGTAATAGCTGTGCGAAGTTTTGTACTTTTGGCTTTAATTGATTGAACTGTTGGTCAAAACCTTCAAAAGCACGACCTTCCCATTCTCCTCTTAATTCATTTTGTAAGTTTTGTAGTTGACGTAAAATGTCCTCAATTTGATTTGCACCTTGTCCATATCGAGTCGCTTTCGATTTAAGCTCCTCTGGTGACATACGAATTTGTCCTGCCATTATTAAATCCCCCTTAAAATTTAAAAATAGTAAAATTAACCAATAATCAATTCTACAAATTGATTATATCAATAATTTAAAAATTTCTAAACAAAAAAATGATATTTTTCCAAAATTTATCTTTTACTATAATAACGGTATATTGTATAATAATAATTTATCTGTTTTTAAGCATACTCTATAAATCTACTAAAAAATAAAGGCAAACCATCTATTTTATATATTTATAAGGACTTATTCACTTTAAATTTCAGCGATAAAGTAGCCACTAAATCATTATTTTCTCCCATTGAGACTATAATACTCACTTCAAAGTCATAATTACCTGCCTTTCAACAAACCCAAACTCTTCGTACATCTCTTTTGCAAAATTCCCAGCAAATACATTCAACCTAATTTCTGAATATTTCTCCTTTAATTCCTTAATACCAGCTTCCATCAGTTCTCGCGATAATCCTCTCCCGCGATATTTTGGGAAAACGTACAATTCATATATAAATCCAAGTTTTTCACGAGAAAAATAGTCTGTATTTTCCCCTATTAATATCCATCCCATTACTTTATTTGCTTCTTTAATGATTAAATAATATGCTCCTTTTTCTACAATCGGCATTGTAATTTCAATCGCTTTCTCGGTACTTAATTGACAATTCCCTCTCGTCCCTTCAAAAAGCGATTGAGCCGTATATTTTAATATTTCATTGGTATCTTCTTGATTCGCCTTAATTATCATTTTTCACAACTCCCCTTGAATAATAGGCATTACTATCCCTTGTTCAAGATTCTCTGCTTCCATAACAATTGCCGTTAATCCTTGTTCTGTACTTGTTTCATGAAGCTCTCCCTTCTCCCAAAACACAGCTTGTCCCGCCTCTACCTTTATCTTTTCTTTATTTGCCCCACATACATATCCTGCTCCGTCCACAATAAGAAGCAGTTGAGATACAACTGCTTCATGATTACCGATGATTCCATTCTCGTGTAAATGCATAGCACCGATATGTACATTTCCTTGATGGTTTACTATTTTCGACATGATGAAATTAGATTGAAATACTGATAAGTGCTTTCCTACTTTTTCACTAAAATCAAAAGTTTTCATTACTAGTCCTCCTCATACGTATAAAACCATCCTTACTGTCTGCATCATATGTCCTTCAAAGTCTTCTTCAAATTGCTCTAATTCAGCAAAACCTTTCGCTTCATAAAAGCGTTTTCCTTTTTCATTTGCAGCTTCTACATGTATGTACAATTTCCGTATCCCATTTAATGCCTTAATCCCTCTTTGTAATAAAGCACTTCCGATCCCTTTTCCTTGCTGATCTGGTAACAAATAAATTGCCCCTAATTCTGCTTCGTTTTGTAGTCTAACAGGTGAAAAGTTCGCAAATCCTATTACTTCACCCTCTTCTTCCGCAACGAATAAATGTGTATTTTTAAGGCGATATTTCATTTTTTCATCAGAATATGCCTCGTCTAAAAAACTATCTTGAATCTCTCTCGGAATAATGCCTTCATATGTATCATGCCA
Organism: Bacillus sp. FG16; assembly: GCF_057809515.1. NCBI lineage: Bacteria > Bacillati > Bacillota > Bacilli > Caryophanales > Bacillaceae > Bacillus > Bacillus sp. FG16. The sequence continues at coordinate 44,918 of NZ_JBMDKC010000037.1, read as the reverse complement.
AGCTATTTTCGCTACTGATTGTACAGCCTGAATATCTTCTTGCTTCATTTCTCTAATTACATATGTCATCTCGATGTCTCCATTCTCTTTAAATTATATTCTGCTAATATACTAGAAGAAACGGCAGAACCATTTTCATAATTGACCTTAATTAATTTTAACTTTTCAATCGAAGCTGTTGTAACATCAAAATTCTCATATATATACTCCATCGCACTTAAAAAATGAGTTGAATTCAAATGATTCGCAATCGTACAATGCGGAACCCATTTTCCTGGTACATAATATGAATTTGAATTATCATGAAAAGTTTTGAAATGATCATGATAAAAATGATGAAGTCTCAATAAATCATCGGTAACAGTCGGCGCTAGAAAAACCGTACCGTTAGTAGGAAAAGTTCCAACAGAAGGAAAAGTGACTGCAGACATGTTTTCTTGAATAGCTACAAATTCCTTTAATTTTTCAATATACAAATTAACATCTAACTCATTATAATCCGCAATCGTTATATGAGGTTCTACTCCAGCTAATTGATTTGTTCCAATTACATTTGTTAATTTATTTTGTAAGTATGTAATTTTATTAGTAAACACACGATCAAATGTAGCTATGATAGCGTACAATCTTTCTCACCCCTTCGTTACACATAGCGCTTCCCATTCTTCACGAATCATGCCCATTCGAATAGAATCATAGTATGTTCCGTTATAATAACGACACTTTCGCATTCTACCTTCTAAGCTCATTCCTATTTTCTCTGCTACTTTCATCATTCGTTCATTGCCAGACCAAGTCGTGATTCCTACTCTACCAATCTCCATTTTTTCAAATAGCAAATCTCTATATAATGTCAATACTTCCGTACCGTAACCACCATTCCAGTATGTTGGGTCATAAATCACAAGCCCCATCTCTAACCAACGCGACGGTTTATATTCCCAATAAAACCCGACTGTCCCAATGATTTGACCGTTATTTTCTATAATTAAATTTGACAGTGGTTCTTCTTTTAAACGAGTTTGCATCTTCTCTTTATAGGAAGAGTATTCTTGCATTGAGAACGGGAAATATGGCGCATCCCATTTCTTCCATTCTGGGCTTTCTTCTTTAAATATGATATTCCATAATGTTTTTATATCTGATTCTTCTATTGTACGAATTGTAACTTTCTTCCCCTTTAATACAACGTTTTGCATAATTCCCTCCTGCATTTCTCTTTATTTCATATATAATTATAATATTTTTTCAGAAAAATCAAAACTAATATCATATATTATATTGTATAATTTTGTTATTAGATACCAATTATTGATTTAGAAAGCTGGTGATTCAGTGAATAATTGATTTAGTATTACTTTATTTCTCACTATTATTACGACAAATATTATTCTATATTTCTTCTTACCATCAAATATTGTTACGAAATGGGACTTCAATGGAACGCCTACATCAACAATGGATAAAAGCACTTTTGTAATCGTAAATATAATTATATGTTCCTTCTTATTCTTTGTATTTTTAGCTTTATCTAAAGCAGCGAGTAACCAGAAATTTCTCCATTGGATCGGCAACACAATGTTACTATTCTTATTTTTTGTCGATATTGTCATTGCCCTCATCGCTCTTGGCTTTTCACTTCCTCTTGATCATTTCATATTTTTAGCATTAGGGCTTTTATTTATATTAATAGGTTATTTCAGTTCCAAAATTGATACGACTAAATCAACCGTTTCATTAGAATGGAATGATAAGTACCTCGAAAAAAGAGCTTCAAATATTAGTAGTATTTCAATGATGATAGCAGGTATTTTTTTTCGATACTTCCGTTTATCGTTTCTGCTCCGTATAGAGGTTATGGTATACTAGCGATTATTTTAGGAATGACGCTTATCATTCTACCGAGTACGATTTATTTACTTATTAAAGACAGCAGGCAGTCCACTAATTTAAAAGGTTAATAGGTAATAAAAAATAGGAGGTTATCCCCTCCTATTTCAGCTCAATATATTATTTCCCTTTTTATTCACCTCAAGCAAAATCCCTTTCTCTATCCAACCCTCTACGCCACCTTTTTTAATTAAATCATATCCTGAACAGCTATCATCAATGAGAGAAACGATATCTCCTTTTCTAACGCTTATTTGCGCACAAGAAATATCAGTTTTCACTGTATATTCACCTGACTCAAGTTGTTTCATATATTCATTTTTTACAGTGAGTAATTTATTTGTTTCCTTTTGCTTACATATTGTGTAATCTTGCATCTTCTCGATAGGCTCTATGTAATAATACGGATATGTCACTCCGCCCTGCATTTCTGAATTCGCATTAAAATCCGCTATTACTTCATACTCTGGAAAATAGTCTACATATGTATAAGAAAACGTATCACTTGTTGGTTTCCTCTGAATAATAAATACATTTAATTGTCCTGCTTCTTTAATTGCATTTCCTCCATCAATTGCAATAATTTTTTTCTCCTTATCAATAACTGGATTGTTAGACGGTGCTTCTTCTGCATAGTTCACGACAGGCCAATGACCAACTATTACATACTTATTTGCTTTATGTGATTTATTAAAAAACTCTGGCATTGCTATCGCATTTTTGCGCTCTGTTTCTTTCCAATCTACTCTATCTTCTAGCCCGGCATGCACAAAAATATAATCTTCTGTTTCAATCGCTGTCGGCAACTCCGTTAGCCAATGTATTTCTTGTGAAAATTCACTTAGCAATGCTTCTCTCACTTCACGAATTGAAGTGCCTTCATGAACTGAAAAATCCAATTGCTCTAGCCATTCATTAAAAATCGAATGCTTTCTCGTACATAAATAATTAATAAGACGAGGATTTTCATTTAGAAGAGCATCAACTAAAACTTCACAATTCCCTTCAACAACGTGAACATTTGAATTGTTCTTTACAAGATTCATAACGTAGTTTACTACGCCTACGCTATCTCGTCCTTTCTCGCAAAGATCTCCATTAATAATTAAATAATCTTCATCTTTAAAGTTAACTTTATGTAGTGCTTCTTTTAAAAGATTTAATTCTCCATGAATATCAGATATGACGATAACTCTAGCATCATTAGGGATTGATAGTTCCTTTATTTTCTTCAAGTATAAGCGCTCCAATCATTCTCTTTATTAAATTAAAACAATTCGACAAAATACACTATATAACCTTTTCAAATACATATACCATAACTTACAACCTATTTACCGTTCAATAATAACTTAATAAATAAGAAGAAGCTGTTCCCAACTTTTGCGGGACAGCTTCTTCTTATTATTTATAATTCTTTATGAAAAGAATAACTCACTTTATCATACCCTTCTCTTTCATAAAAACGATGAGCATCAATTCTTGGAAATGCTGATGTGAGGACGATAGATTCACATCCGTTTTCCTTTCCCCAGTTCTCTATATACGAAAGTAATACATTTCCATGTCCTTTTGAACGATGTGCGTCTGCTGTTACAAGGTCATATACGAAAACGTGCTTCTTATTATAAAAGTTCGTACAAATCGCTACACCTGCAAGGCTAACAACTTCATCCTCCTCATTACGCAGCGAAAATAGTTTATAATTTTCTTCTTTCATATTTCGAAATAAAGAGCTTGTTTCCTCTTTTGAAAGTTTCGTTCTTAATTGCTGTAAAACAGGTAATACTTCATGTAATTGCTCTTCTGTTACTACTTCTTTAACATTCATTTTTAACTCTCCTCTAACTATTTATTTAATTTTCTAAATGTTATATCATTATTATAGAAAGTAACTGCCCTTTACTTAAGTGACAGTTTAAGTATTTTTTATAAGGCCAGTTTTAAAGGAGAGTTTTATATGGATTTTACTATCCCATTGCAATTACAAAGTAACACACCTATTTACTTGCAAATTTACGACTATATAAAAGCTGAAATTATACAAGGGAGTATTTCTGTTGGCACACGTCTACCCTCACACAGAAATTTAGCATCACAACTTAATATTAGCCGCATCACTGTTGAATCAGCTTATCAACAATTATTAGCTGAAGGTTATGTAGAAAGTAAACCGAAACGTGGTATTTTTGTAGCAAATTTCGATATTGACGTTATCCCAAATAAAAAACGAAATGCAGCAAAGAAGACGAACAATTTGATAGACGAAAAATTTGAATATGATTGTAGCCAAGGGCTTATTGATCAAAATGCATTTCCGATTACAAATTGGAAACGAGCATTACAAGAATCCATACTTACATACGAAAATGCACTATTTGCCAAAGAAGATCCTCAAGGTGAATTCGCTCTTCGAGAGCATATATCAACATATTTATATCATTCTCGCGGTGTACATTCTTCACCTGATCAAATTGTGATCGGCGCCGGAACACAGCCACTTCTCTGGCTACTACTTCAACTGCTTGGCCCTACAAAAGAATACGGCATTGAAAACCCTGGATTTCACCGTATACACGCAATTATTAAAAGCTGTGATAGACAAATTCATCCCATACCATTGGATGAAAAAGGGATTGATATTTCTAGTTTATACAATACAAATGCCAATGTCGCATACGTTACACCATCACACCAATTTCCACTCGGGATTATTATGCCTTTATCTAGAAGAACAGAATTGTTAAAGTGGGCTAATGATTGCAATGGATACATTATTGAAGATGACTATGACGGAGAGTTTCGCTACGCTGGTAAGCCAATTCCTTCTTTACAAAGTCTTGATTCAAATGAACGCGTTATTTATATGGGAACTTTCTCAAAATCTTTTTTACCTTCTTTACGAATGGGATATGTTGTTTTACCACCACATCTTTTTAAAACATATCAAGAACTGCATGGAATTTTCAAACAAACAGTCGCTACAATACAACAACTTGCTTTTGCTAACTTTATACAAAGCGGGAATTGGGAACGTCATCTTAACCGGAGTCGTACACTATATAAAAGAAAACATCATGCGTTAGTAAAATCCATTATGAAAGAAATGGGGGCTAATGTTCAAATTCTTGGCGAACAGTCCGGACTTCATATTGTTTTATGTGTCCATAACAGTATGAATGAAAACGAACTGATTGAATCCGCTAAAAAACAAAGCGTTAAATTATACCCGCTTTCTCCATATGATTTCGTGAATGATTTACGTAAGGAATCATACGTATTACTCGGTTTTGGTAGCATTCCAGAAAATAAAATTGAAACGTTGGCTATATTATTGAAAAACGCTTGGTTCCCTAGTTGCAAGGAAATTTGTTAACAGTGGGTTTAACTTGTAACATACTAACAATTCAACAAAATAAAAAAAGAAGGCTGTTCCAAAATAACTTTTTGGACAGCCTTCTTCTAGTTATTCACCCGACCTAGCTTTCCTTCCCGGACGTTTCACACCAGTCGTTTCTGTTGAATAGGAAGCTTCAATTATAGCGGTTGGATCTACAGAGAGAACGAGATCTTTCATTTTCGGATAAATGAATCGGTTTGTAATACAATAAATGATTCTCTTATGCTCCCCTAAAAAACCACCTTCTCCATGTAGATACGTAACAGATAGTTGCAATTCTTTCATAAGTAAATCGCCTATTTCTTTATTCTTACCAGAAATAATCATAACGCTCTTACCTTGATTAATACCATCTAATATAAAATCAATCATCTTCGTAACAATATAGAAAATTGCTAATGAGAACATCGCTTGTTCGATTGAAAATAAAATGGCAACAAAGATGAAAATAACTGCATTTACTGCAAGTAAAAATGTACTAATCGGTACATTAAAGTGTTTATTCATCCAAACTGCTAACATTTCCGAACCGTCAATTGCTCCACCCATTTTAACAACAATTCCAACACCAATTCCGAACAGCACTCCACCATAAAGTACAATTAATAACTCAGAAGTCGTAATTGCTGGAAATGGTTTTAAATAAATTAATCCGAGTGTTGTAACTACATTCGCATAAGATGTACGGATAAAAAATTTCTTTCCCATTACTTTTGCAGTAAATAATAAAATTGGGATATTAATTCCTAAGAAAACGCCATAAAGTGGCAATCCTGCAACTTTATTTGCCATAATAGCAATAGCCGTTACCCCGCCATCTACTAATCCATTAGGTGCTAAAATAAGCTCTAATGAACCTGCTACTATAATTGAGCCAATTGTTAATAATACGTATTCAAATACTTTCTTCATTCATTACCCCCAAAACTTATATATTTTCTTAGTATTATTTTAACGTAATTTTACTACTAATTCAAAGGTATCGATTTATATACACAAAAGTTTCACCTTTATCGCTATTTTTATGTAACACATGTAACGCGTAATACTAGAAACACACTTACAAATTAAAAGTAAGTGTGTTTTTAACATCTATTTAATCTTTACGTACGGCTTCATTTTTAATTCAAGTATTTCCTCAACTGCCCTTTGATATCCACCAGCATTTCTAAGCGACTCTCCCACTTTACGACTATTTCCCTTAAACGTCACATCATCCATTACTTTCATTACAGTCTCACGTAACAATTCAGAAGTTAACTCGTTACGATTAAGTCTTATGCCTGCCCCTACTTCAGTCAATCGTTTTGCAACGAATGGCTGATCTCCTGTTACCGGAATTACAACTAATGGAACACCGTAATATAACGCTTCACTCGAACTATTCATACCACCATGTGTCACGAATACATCAGCATGCTTTAAAACTTCTAATTGCGGGACATAATTATACAACTTAAAGTTTTTCGGGATATTTTCAAATTGACTTATATTTATCTTCTTACCAACGACTAATACGACTGTCGCATCTACATCTTTAAACGCTTCAAAACACTTTTCATACAGATCAGGTTGTTCATTAAAAACTGTTCCCATAGAAATGAAAATTACTTTTTCATTTTTTAAATCTTCAGTAGGAAAACTCGCCACTTCTTTTCGAGTAGCAATTGATGGACCTACAAATTTATACGATTCCTCAAATACATCTGAACGCGGCTGATATTCTTTTGAAGTATATACAATCGTAATATCACCAGGATGGTTCATAATATCATACATACTATTACATTTCATTCCATACTGCTTATTCCATCTTTCCATTCCCGCTAAACAAGATTGATATAATGGATTCATTTCATCTACTTGTCTCGATTCCTGCCCATCATGAAAATTAATGTACTGATTAACAGCAAACGTTGTACAAGATGAAACGCTTGGTAATTGTAAAATATTCGCTATAATACGTCCTACTGGAAAATGATTATCATATATTAAATAATCGTATTTTTCCTCTTTTGTTTCTTCTACAATTTGAGTAACAATACGCTCTGATGCTTCAATCATATGAGATAGCATCGTCAAAGGGCTCCCGCCTTCATTTACTCGTTCCATAATATTAATTTGAGAGAGAAAATTCTCAAACACTCGGAATTCCGCACCTGTTGCTTCAATCTTCTTTCTATAATCTTCAATACAATACGAAACAACTGTTTCTCCTCGCTGGATTAACTCACTTACAATAGCTAAAGTCGGATTAATATGACCTTCCCCAGGGAAATTTATTACGAGTACATTTGCCATAATATTCTCTCCTATCCAGTTAATATAATAAAGTTAACAATTAATTATATTAATTAATTTAAGTCTATTATAAATGAAAGCATTCTACTTCTTCATGCTTTTCTCTTCATTTTATTATTGAGAAATATTTTCTATAGTCTACATTATTGTGATTCACAATTTTATAAAGTAAAACTTTAATCAATAGGGGTTTTGTTCATCCCTCACTGATTATCAGCCCTCACCAATCGAGATTTTACGGACATCCCGCTCCCCCTAACTTCTTTGCTTTCACTGAATTTTGAGGTGGGGGTCTTACTGCACAGCGAATAGCGCGATAAATGAATGCTTAATTCTACTTTTACTCTTCATAGCTTTAAAGATACAAGCTTTACATTCAAATATTATCACTCTTATTTTTTGACAATTCATACAAAAATGGAGAAATATAATATTTTTAATGAGTTTTGACTATAAATATAACTATGATTTCAATCCTTTTATCTTTATCCCCATAACACATCATCTGTTATATAATAAATTTATAGAATTTACAGAAAAAGGAGTCTTTTCATGTTACAACAACTATTCAATTCCCTTATTCTATCCGTTCAAGCCTTGCACCCAGGTTATGAAGATCATGCAAGCGATGTTTTTCTCGTCCGAACAGAAGATAAAGAAGTTATCGTTCGTGCTTCTAAAATGTATGAAGAACCAAATAATGATTTTTGGTGGGGATGTAAAAATCTATTTGGAATTGATCCGAGGAATGTACATCATTTAGAAACGGTACATACATTGCTACAAGAACATACTAATCTTCCTATCCCAACAATATTAGAAAAACATATTTTAAATGACCGAGAATTCGTTGTTGCCGAAAAATTAGTAGGTAACACAGTTCAATCTTTTATCGAGCAACCAGATTCTATTTTATTCAGCCTAGGAAAAGGACTTGCAGAAATACATAAGTTTAAAGCCGATTTCATAGGAAATCCGTCAGGCACGTTCCAAATTCCACTAGATGAATTCCAATCACATATTTTAAACGTGAGTAAAGAGCTTATGAATATGTTTTATTCCGATGATGAAAGCGTACAAAATGCATTTCCTACCTTTGAATCACAGCTTTCTTCCCTGTCCGTACCAAAAGAAGCTACACTCGTCTTACTTGATATGGACCCTACCCAATTTTTATATGACGGTACAACTATTACGGGTTTAGTAGATACTGAAGCTTACGCGGTTGCCCCGCGAGAGTTTGATTTTATCGGACTAGAATATGTACTTACCGAAAAAGAAGCACATGCCTTTAAAAGTGGTTACGAAACAATTATGCCTATTCCTCATCTTGAAGAATGTAGACAACCATATCGTTATTTATACCGACTGTTATCTGTGCAAGGTAGTGTGGAATTAAAGGAATGGTTAAGTCACCCATCCTATTTTTAAATACAAATGAGAGGGAGTATACAATGGATATTCAGAAAAAGCGTTCTGTAACAGAAAGTGAAATACAGCAAATGAAGGATTTAGCTTATATTTGCGGACAACAAGACAACCTTGATTACTCTTCAGATTTACATATCAACTTTTTAAAAAATCGAAATGAAGATTATATAAACGATTTTCTTCTTTATAACGGCACTCAATTAATTGGCGCTTTAAATATGTATGATTTCGAAAGACCAACAAAGCTTGAACTAATAGGCTTTGTACATCCTCATTTTAGAAAACAACGTTTCGGAACTATCCTTTTACAAACTGCAATGAAAGAAATACAAAATAGAGAGACAGATGAAGCTCTTCTTATTATTAATGGGGATTCTATTTCTGGGAATGAATTTGTAAAACATATGAAGTTACCATATTTATATAGTGAATATAGTATGGAGTTCAAAACAAACGAAATTCAAAAAACAACAGATAATAATATACAGCTTACTCTTGCAACTTCAGAATCACTTCTTGATCTTATTGAAATTTCTAGTAAAGCTTTTGGTGATTCAGTAGAAAATACGGCTACATGGTTACAAAAAATGATGACTTCACCTTCTCATAAAGTTTACAGTGCTCTTATTAACGAAAAAGCTATTGGAACAATTACAGTTACTGAGCAAGATCATTCTACTATATTATCAGGATTCGCTGTCCACCCTTCCTATCAAGGTAAAGGATATGGAAAAGATATTCTTAGTTATATGGTACATACCCTTATTACAGAAGGAGCTTCAACAATTGAATTAGACGTCGAAACGAAAAATAACCATGCTTTAAAACTATATACACAATGTGGTTTTAAAATTAAAACGAAGCATGACTATTATAATTTAATGAATAGCACGGAGAATATTTATGTCTAAAAAACTTATTTATTCTGATTATGATATTTTCGCATCTATTTATAATAAACATTGGGGACATTTTGCCGAACACTCCTATCTTGCTTTTGAAAAACTCGTTTTACAATATGCACAACCACATTCTCATATTTTAGATCTTTGTTGCGGGACTGGTCATCTTACTAGGAAACTACTTGATAACAATTTTGTAGTAACTGGTATAGATGGTTCTACTCAAATGATTGAATATGCACGTGAAAATGCGCCAGATGCAACCTTTTTCGTCGATGACGCTCGCTATTTCAATATAAATGAGCAATTCCACTACGTCATCTCTGCCGGTGATAGTTTAAACCATATTATGAATTTAGATGAACTAAAAAGTGTGTTTCACAACGTTTACTCCGTATTACATAACGAGGGTATATTCGCATTTGATATGAATATGGAAAAAGGATTTCTTGAAAACTGGATTGCTTCGTTTCATATTTCAGAGAAAGAATATGTTTGTACGATTGACTCTACATTTGATAATAAAAACAAAAAAGCAGAAATGAATTTCATATTATTTACACGTGATACAAATGATATTTGGAAAAGAAGTGACTTTTCTTTTAAAGAAACATGTTACACTAAAGACGAAATTACTCATGCATTACAATCTGTAGGTTTTAAAAATATTCAATCGTACGGTACAAATAGAGCATTTTTCACTTGCCAAAAATAAAAAAACTGAATCTAAATGATTCAGTTTTTTCTTAATATATTTACAACTGCAGTTGTTTCGTCATTTTCTTTATAAACACGTGGAATTCTTCTATCTAGCATACATGTAACTTCATAGTTTATTGTACTTAACATATCCGCTATTTCTTCTACTGTGATATTTTCTTCACCTTGTTTACCGTAGAATACTACTTCGTCTCCTACTTGTACTGGCATCGCTTTTGAAACATCCAACATTAACTGATCCATACAAACACGGCCAATTACAGGTACTCGAACCCCGTTAATTAACGCATAGCCTTTATTAGATAATTGACGATTATAACCATCAGCATAACCAATTGGTACAGTCGCAATCCATTCTTCACCAGTTGTTACATACGTATTCCCATAACTTACACCACGATTTTTCTTCGCATGTTTAATATGAGCCACTTTTGATTTTAACGACAACGCAGGCTGTAAAGAAACGACTGAATGATCCACCTCTTTTGATGGATACATACCGTACACTCCTATTCCAACGCGCACCATATTTTGAAATGTGTTACTTAATTCCATTGATCCTGCACTATTTGAACTATGAATATATGGTATTTGAATTCCTAATTCTTTCGCTGTATTAACAGCTTTTTCAAATAAACTTGTTTGCATATTCGTATATGATTTATCGATTTCATCTGCCGTAGAGTAATGCGTAAATATCCCTACTACTTCTACATACTCCATACGGTTTAATTCTTCTAAAAATGGCTTAACTTCTTCTTCTTGTAAACCGATACGACTCATTCCTGTATCAATTTTCACTTGAATTTGTACTTTCTTTTGAAGACGGTTTGCAATTTCATTTATACCATGTAAATCTTCTACTCTATAAACAGTCATCATAACGTCATATTGAATTACATCTTCTACAGCCGCTACTGGTGTGTATCCTAAAATTAAAATCGGCACAGTAATTCCTGCTTCTCTTAATTCTATTGCTTCATCTACAAATGCAACTGCAAGTTGATTTATTCCAGCTTCAATTGCAGCTTTGGCAACTTCAACTGCCCCATGGCCATACCCATTCGCTTTTACAGCAGCCATCATCTTAATTTCTTCATCATTTACATGTTTTTTAAATTCTTTTACATTATGTTTTACAGCATTTAAGTCAATTTCTACAATTGTATCTCTTCCATATTTCAAACTCATTGGTCTAACTCCTAACTCAATAATTGCATTCCATTCTATTTCACGTTTCATATGACCTTTTACAATATAATACTTTTCATTATGCTAGTCAAACTACTAGAATTTTCGGAATTTTGAGTATGATATAATATCCTCAAGAAACTATTATATACGGAGACGAGGAGAATTACAATGTTTGTTCAATCTGCATTACATCAACTAAAAGTTGCTATTGATACTTCTATTTATATGCTTAACCAATATAGTGAAAACGATTTAAAAATAAAACCGATTCACTCAAAACGATCATTATTTGAAATGTGTACACATCTTTCTCTTATTTGTCATGCTGATTTGCTCATTTTAAATGGTATTCCAGAAAAAGAATTACATACCTTTTATATAGAACATACGCCCGTAACAGTTGCTCAAATGCAACAAACGATGATTGAAGGATACAACCTTCTCTCTAAAACATTTCTTTCCTACTCCCAAATAGAATTAGCAGAAGTTATGACTGCCTATTGGGGTATTTCTTATTCGCGCTTTGAATGGTTACTTGAAATCGTTGCACACTTTTATCATCATCGTGGACAAATTCATCTTTTATTATGTGAGCATATGAAAGATCCTCGCATTCCTTTATTTGAGTGATTTTCCACTCATTCATTAATTATAAATAGAGAAGCTACAAAACCAATAAAAAGTAGCATTCCTAATAAAATAAATGTTTGAGCATACCCTCCTATTTTCATAAGATAAATAGAAATGATAGGTCCTATACTAGTACCTAAAAATAAAATAAAAGTATAAATAGATACTGCTATTCCCCTCGCTTTCCCTCCTAATTGACCTACAAGAGAAACTAAAGACGGAACGGATATAGCAATACCTATTACAAAACAGACACTCATCATTACAAGTAGAGATAGATACGAAACAAAGCCCATTGAACTTAGACCGAAAATAGCGATCAACAATCCTCCCTGAAGAACTTTTCTTACTTCAAACCTCTTTGTTAAACGACCTGCAAGCGGTGACAGCAACATACCAAATAGCCCCGCTAAGCGAAAATAAAGAATTTGTTCTGCAGTTAAATTGTAAGTAGGAGAGCTCAAATAATTCCCTAAAACAGTATACATATTAACAAAAGCCATTAATAAAACAAATGCAATTATATAGCTTAATACTAAGCTTTTATTTGTAAAAACTTTACCCATCTGTTTAATTGGCCCCAAAATATCAGTATAGGATTGAGACGTCTCTCCTTTCGGAAGAGAATAATAAACCCATATAGCAGTACTTATATAGACAATGCTAAGAAGAAAGAAAACCATATGCCATCCAAAATGCTGACTAACAGCAGTACTTATTACCTGCCCTACAATTCCAGCTACTAAAAAACCAGTACTAACAAATCCTATTGTTGTAACCCTTCTTTCTACTGGGAACATTTCTACAACGTAGGCTAGCGCTACTGGAGAAAATGTAGCCGCTGCTATCCCTTGTATACCTCTAAAAATAACAAGCCAAAATAAACTATCTACAAACCCTAAGCAAAAAGAAACAATCGACAGTGCAAGCAATCCAATAAAAATCACTTTTTTTCGTCCATATTTATCAGAAATTGCCCCAAATAACAAACACCCTATAGCAAAGCCAACAGAAAATATACTTCCTGTAGCTGCCGATTGTGCTAATGACGTATTAAAAATGTTTGAAAATAGAGAGATTAAAGGTATTGTTACATATAGGCTAGACATAACTACCATACCCGACCAACATAATACTGCTGTCATTATTGTATAATTCTTTTCACTATTTACTTCCTTTCCTATTTCCATCATAAACTCTCTCCCTTATTACGATTTGTTTTTATTAGTTTAAACTCTCTAAATTACTAAAATAGCATTCCTTTAACTCTTATTTATTTTAATTACATAGCAAAAATTATCACCGTTCATAAAGTTAGTTAAGCATATAATAAGGTAAGCTAATTATATGTCCAAATAAATAAGTTGATCTTCATAATCAACTTATTTACCTACCTTCTCCTAATTTCACCTGCATAGTTGTTTGCATTTTATTTAATAACTTTTCTAAAACTTGACGCTCTTCTTGATTAAAGCCATCAACTAACGAAGCGCAAGATAACCAAAAAGTTGGTAAAGAATGTGTAACTAGTTCTTTTCCTTTCGGAGTAATTTTCACCTTTAATCTTCTTCGATCTTCAGAATGGTGGAATCTTACGATTAACTCTCGTTTCTCCATCCAATCTAATAAGCCAGTGACAGAAGCACGTGTAATCCCTAATCGACTCGCAATATCCGAAGGACTCATGTTCACCTCTTCCCCATTCGCTTCCATTTCACGCAAAATAAACAATAGTAAAAAATCTAATTTACTCTCTGAAATACCAAGCGGAGCTAAATCTACGTCAACCGCATCAAGAACATTATCAGACGTCCATAACATTAACAAACCAAGTTTTGCTGCGATTGGATCCGTTTCCGCTGATGCTGTCTTTTTGATTAACTCTGCGTACGGCTCAATCCCTAAAGGAAGAGAATCTTTTCTTGAATCCATTCATCTTCACTCTCCTTTCTCATTAAATAATTAGCTTACCTAATTACTTTCTCATTATACTCATATTTTTCCTTTTATTGCAAACACATTGTTGAACAAAAAAATCCTATTATTAAAACAGGATTTTTCACACTGACTAGCTATCAGTTTTAAATAATGTGCAACTTCTTTAAGGCATAAGAAATTCCGCCTTCACTCGCCTTCGTTGTAACGAGATCAGCCCTTCTCTTCAGCTCCTCTCCACCATTTCCCATCGCAACTCCTAATCCTACATACTGCAACATCTCAATATCATTTCCACCATCACCAAAAGCAATGGCTTCTGATTTACTAATATTTAAATGTTCCAATACTTTTTGAATTGCAGTTAGCTTCGATACTTTACTATCTTCCAATACATTCATAACGTAACCATGAAAACGGTCAAACGTAAGTGCTGGATACCTTTCAATGAATTTTTGAGCTTCTGTTTCATCAGCATACAGACATATGCAATACATCTCATCTGACAAGTTTCTAACTTTGTCAGGATACCGCTCTAAATTTAAAGTTTCATTTAACGCTCGTATGACACGTTCATCTTTGGAGGCAATATTATTCATTGCAAATTCTTCTGTAAAATAAGAAACACTGTGACCATGTAATTCAGCAAAATTTGAAATATCATGAACGATTTCGCTTGAAAGTACTGATTTATGTATAACTTCTTCCCTACATTTTATATGTGCACCATTTGCTGAAATAAACGTATTTATGCCTAGTTCCTTAAATTGTGAGCATAAACTATATGGTCTTCCAGTTGTAACAACTACGTGAATCCCCTTATCTATTAATCTTTGTACCGCTTCTTTTGTACTTTCGTGCATACTTCTATCAATCTCGCTTAAAAGCGTACCGTCAACATCAAAAAATGCAACTTTGTACATAAGTCTTTACATCCCGTCCAAATGATTCGTATCATTAATGAAATGTACCGTTTTTTGTTCACCCTCAATTTCAATTAAACTTATTCCCGTATCTCCCATTTTGAAATAGTAGTCCATTGAAATTGGCATATTGAAAAATGCACGTAATAGACTATTAATTACGCCTCCATGGGCAACAATCGCAATTCGATTATATGTATTCTCTGTCACAATTTTAGAAAAAATCCCTTCTATTCTCATTCGAAACTCAATAAATGACTCTCCGTTTTCAAAACGGTCATGAAGAAATTTTGGCTCTGGATATTTCTTTGCTTCTTCAAATGATAAACCAGCTTGTATTCCATTATTAAACTCCATTAATTCCTCTTCTAATTGAATTGGACAACCAATTGCTTCTGCTAATGTTTCACCCGTTTCACGAGCGCGTTTTAATGTACTTGCCCAAATGAAATCTGGTGAAAAATCTTTTTTCACTTTCTGTACAAGTCTTTGTACTTGTTGTCTCCCTTTGTCAGTCAACTCAAAATCAGCACGGCCTTCATGTACATGTAAAATATCAGCTTCTGATTCTCCGTGGCGTATTAGTAGTATTTGCATGTTTCTCTCTCCCTTTATTTAACATTCATAAAATTCCATTATATCACATTTTAAGATTTCAAAATAAAAAAGGAACGGTCTCCCGTCCCTCATCCATTCACTTTTTCCGCATCATTCCAATAATATTTACTAAACGCTTCTGTTAACACATCAATTGTGTTATATAATTCATCTAACGTATTATCAACACCACCAACTTCAATTAACATCGCATTTTTCGATAAATCTTGGTTATAAACGCCATTTCCATCTTTTTTATACTTTGGAAAAATCCCTCTACTTAAACCGTAATAGTTTTCATCTAAATAACTATTGATGGCTCTTGCAATTTTTTCATTTTCAGCACGGCCTTCATTTTCCATCCCAATAATAAAATATAATCTTGCATACGATTTCCCGTTAATTACTTTTGTTGTTACTTTCTTACGCTGATCATCACGATGTATATCAATCGGAAACGCAATTTTATTATTTTGTGCTAATGCTCCTTTTACATATTCATGAGATGCTTTATATGACTGATACCATACCCACTTTTTACTCGCTAATAAATCACCCATATTCGTTTTATCGTGAATTACTGGAATTCCTTGCCCCTCAAGTTGTTCCTTCATACGTTTTCCTAGTAAGGACACATTTACATCTGGGCTAGATGGATCAGTTGCCCCTGGTAATAATGGAAAGAAGGATTCCCAGCTATGTGTATGATAAATATATACTGCACTTTCACCTTTTTTCGCTCCGTTCTTTTTCTGAACCGGATTATTCTTTTCCGCTTCTGTAACTTTATCTTTTGCTACTTCCCGTTCTTTCGTTACTTCTTCAATCGGTACACTAGATTCATTTGGGATATTCGTCAAGTTTGTCCCTTCCCCAGCTACGATAATATTAGAATAATACTTTGACATACCAGGTACTTCTTTACCGACGAATGTTCTTAAATCTTTAATTTTCAAATCTGTCGCAATAGAGAACATTAAATTCCCAACTGACTCTCTTTTATTCTGCTTAAAATAATCAAATCCGTAATAGCGATTCTCACTTTCTATCATTTGAACAAAACCTTGCATCGATACTTTTCCAAACCATTGATTTGCATAATTCGATTTCATTGTATGTAAAAGTGACGTCAAAATCGACGCTATTATAATTACTATTAGCGCATATAAAAGGAGTAACGAAATTAGTTTCTTCCCATGTATTCGAGTTGCATACTTTTTCACTGCATCACCTTCTTTATACATGGATATGTACAAGCTTTTCGGAATATACGCACAAAAAAGAGAAATGGTATCCCATTTCTCTTCCTCACTTTTATTGTTCTTTTTCTGTATCATTTGAAGGTAGTTTCTTCGCTTGTTTTTCTTTAAATATTTCTCCAATTGCCCCAAGAGTACCAAGTGTTTCAATTGCATTAGACGGAATAAAGACTTTATTTGCTGGTCCTTTTGCAACTTCAGCTAATGATTCGAATGATTTGTAAGCAAGTATGCGCTCATCCAAATTCGCTTCACGAAGCAATTCAATACGATTTTGTTCTGCTTTTGCGATTTCTTCAATTGCTCGCGCTTCCCCTTGTGCCTCTAATTCTTTTGCTTCTCTTATACCTTCGGCTTCGCGAATACGCGCTTCTTTATCCCCTTCAGCCATCAAGATTTTACTTTGCTTTTCCCCTTCAGCACGAAGAACTTTATCTTGTTTTGCTGCTTCAGCTTCTAAAATAATCGCACGTTTATTACGCTCAGCCTTCATTTGTTTTTCCATTGATGCTTGCACATCTTTTGGCGGGTTAATATCAACAACTTCGACACGTTCAATACGTACGCCCCATTTTTCTGTTGCTTCATCAAGCGCTAAGCGGATTTCTGTTGAAATTTTTTCACGACCAGATAACGTTTCATCCAGTTCCATTTTACCGATGATTTGACGCATCGTTGCTGAAGTAATATTACGCACACCATATTCATAGTTTGAAATACCATATGTCGCAAGTTCTGGTTCAACAATTTGATAGAAAATAATTGTATCTATTTCTACTTGAACATTATCTTTCGTAATTACCTTTTGCGGTGGTACATTCGTTTGTTGAATACGTAAGTCGTGATATACACGAACGCGATCCACAATCGGGATTAAAATATTTAATCCTGGGTGCATTATACGTTGAAACTTACCAAATCTTTCAACAACCCCAACTTTTTGCTGAGGAATAATTTTAATTGTTAATGCGATAAATGTAACTACAATTAGCGCGAATATAATCGTTAACGTTAATGCTACCATATTTATTCACTCTCCTTTTTCACTTGTAATATAGTACTATGCCTCTTTATAACAACGACTCTTTCTCCAGCATCAATTGAAGAATCTGCAATAGCTGTCCAAGTATCTCCATCCACCTTCACAATACCATTCGCCTCATTTGTAATCGCTTGCATAACAATCCCTTTTTTACCAACAAGCATATCTACTGTATCAGTAAAACCTTTTGCTTCTCGAAAGTTTTTTGAAATTCTTTTCGTAAAGAATGTCAAAGTTAAACTTACAATTGCCCCAACAGTAACTTGTAACAGTAGTGCATCAGGAGCAAACAAAGCAATAAGACCTCCGACAACAGCTCCAATTCCAAGCCAAAGCATGTAAAACGTAATCGACAACATTTCTGCAATAAATAAAATACCAGCTATTATAAACCAAATTACCCAAGCAGCCATATGCAACCCTCACTTTCTTTCTCATTTTCTATATGTATATGAAGAAAAGAATGGTTTATCCGCCCTTTCTTACACTTGGGCGTTTGCTACAAGCTATTGTACATATTCACTGTTACAATGGATTATTAATATAATACTATATCAATATATTCTTCATTATACATGAAAATTCCTTTCAAAAAGTGACAAAAAATTAAATTCTTTAAAAATTTTATTTTTTAAATTACAATTATTCTAATTACTAAATACTATTTTTTTATAGAGGTGGTATTCTTATTGAAAAACCTGTCACTAACCTACTATTTAGGTTGCAAAATATGCATTACTCTCGCTGACATCGTATATGTAATGATTATTACAACTCATATTTATATAGCCACTAAATCAGCTACTATTACTGCTCTTTTTCCATTATTACAAGTTATCACAAATCTAATTGCTAACACCTCTGCACCGCTTATGATAAATCGTTTTCCACCTTATACGTTGTTATATACGCTACAATGGCTAAAAACAGTCTTTTTACTATTATTAATGATTTTGTTCCCGGTCTTATCCACAAACATTATAGCTCTATTAACTTTTATTTTTTTCATTTCATTATGTAGTGGGTGGAGTGCTCCATTATTATACGGCATTCTTCCGCGCCTTACACCGAAAGAAAAATTAGTAAAAGTAAATAGTATCTTTTCCTTTTCAACACAAATTGTGCAAACCGTTGCTTATTCATTTACGAGTGTTATCGTTCTTCTCATTGGCGCTACTTCTACACTCATGATTAATAACATTTTGATGATTTTCGGATGCATTGCATTACATTTTTCATTACGTACCATACATACTGAACGAATAGCAGATCCTCCCTCTTCAAAAAGTACTATTTTATTGGAAGGTTGGAAACTCTTATTTCAAAATCCTTCTCTCCGTACCGTTACATATATGGACTTAATTGAAACTTTCGCAGGGACAATATGGATTGGTGCTATTACGATGGCATATGTTACGACTATCCTTCATAAAGGCGAGGAATGGTGGGGATATATTAATACAAGTTATTATGTTGGCACGTTAATCGGTGGTCTATTGGCATGGAAAATGAGTTCCTATATTCAAAACAATTTAATACGCTCCATGTCGATAGGCTCTCTTATGTTTAGCATTCTTACATTTTTATATGGTATGACGAGCAGCGGATTTATTGCGCTTTTCCTATGTGTTCTAATGGGACCATGTTATCAAATTAGAGATATTTCTCAAACGACAGTTTTACAATCAAGTGTCGCCCCTTCTTTATTATCAAAAATGTATACAGCACATGGTGCCCTTCTTTCAACAGCTTCTGGTCTTTCTATGCTTAGCGTTGGCATTATTACTGATATGCTCGGTGTTCGTACAATTTATATCATCGCTTCTATTCTTATTTTATGTTCCGCTTGTTTATCTTTTAGTTTATTAAAATATCATAAAGCAGAGCAGAACGATATTTCACTTTAATCACTAAAACAAAAAGGACAGGCATTCCCTGTCCTTTTTGTTTATTCTATTCATGACAAGTTTGGGATTTTTCTATGTTTTGTCGCCTGTTCAAAAGCGTAAGCTAGCTTAATTAATATCCCTTCACTAAAGGCAGTACTTGTAATCGTAATTCCAAAAGGTCTCCCGCTTTCCATATACCCAGCTGGTATTGCTATAGACGGATAACCCGCTTTCGCACATATAGTAGAACCTATATAGGAAGGAAACAGTATCGCATCAAGATTATATTTTTCCAATGCAAAATCAATGCCTTGTTCTTGAGAAAAATATATATCTTCTAATCTCGCATTTAAATATTCTGGATTTCGTAACGTATTAGGAAAATCTTTTCTTCCCTCTAACTTAGTTTGTCCATATTTTAAAGCTCTTTCTGCCATATTTTTATTAAACTCCATTAACTCCGAAATAGAATGTACCGGAATAATAGAACGTAATTTAGAAAGATAGTTATCTAAACTATGCTTCAGTTCATAAAGCGGAACTCCCCAACTCCATTCTCTATGAAAAGAAGGAATATCAATATTTTCTACTACTGTCGCTCCTTCATTACGTAATACTTGGATCGTTTCTTTAAATAATTTTTCATCGTACTCACCATTTTCGTAATAATCTTTTGGTGCGTCGTTAAACACACCAATTTTCGCTCCATTTAAACCATTAGCAGCAAGGTAAGATGTATAATCCTGATATGCCCTACCTTCACTTTTATGAGTTGCTACATCTTTCTCATCCACTCCAGTTAAGCTCCCTAGTAAAATAGTGGCATCTGTTACTGTTCTAGCAAATGGTCCAGCTGTATCTTGCGAATAAGTGAATGGAATAATTCCTCTACGACTAATTAAACCGACAGTCGGTTTAATGCCAACTACAGAGTTTTGAACAGCCGGACTCAAAATAGAAGCGTCTGTTTCTGTCCCAATAGATACTACTGTAAAGTTAGCAGCAACTGCTATCGCAGAGCCTGTGCTTGAGCCACCAACAAACATGTCATCCTTACCTGTTCCGTATGGATTGATTGTTTGACCACCTCTTGCACTATATCCAGCCCACATTTCAAAAGACATTGCATTTGCTAATTCTGTCATATTTGTTTTTCCTATTATTACTGCTCCGGCTTCTCGTAATTTTGTAACGAGAAATGCATCTTCACTACTTATATTTTGTTCTAGAGCAATCGTACCTGCACTTGTATGCATGGAGTCATTCGTTTCAATATTGTCTTTAAGCAAAACAGGTATACCATGTAATGGACCCCTTATACCTTTTGTCTTTCTTTCATAATCTAACGCTTCTGCAATAAAAATAGCATCTGGATTGATTTCTAAAATAGAATTAATTTCCGGTCCGTCTTGGTCATACTTTGCGATTCTATGAAGATAATACATCACTAATTCCTTTGAAGTTAACTGCCCAGATTCCATTTCGGTTTGTATATCATGAATTGTTAATTCTTTTTTTAATACTGAATTAAACTGAATCTCCATTTATATTCTCCCTTATAGCAACTTTTTTGCGTATACCCCTTACTTTTTCATCTTTTCACCCCAACTATTCCAAACTAATATTCCTTTAAAGAAATTCAATTTATCTATTCAAAAAGCCTTTAATTTCCCGAAAAATAAAAAGAGTCTGAAACGAGTGAACTTTCGCTCCAGACTCTTTTATTACTTTACATATATCTCATCTAATAAGTGTAAAAACTCTCCTTGTTTCCCTGCTAATTCAGGGCATTTTGCAATATTAACCCATTCGTAGCTAAACGCTAAACCTTGATCTTTCTCACCAGCACTTACTATATGCTCCCATGTATCTTTTACATCAGTTAGTAAAGTTACATGAAAAAAGTGACGTTTTTCATATTCCTGTTTTTCCTTCACATGTATAATGTAATCTGCTAGGAAACGCTCTATGCATAAATGGCGCAATCCGGATTCTTCCTGTACTTCACGCAATATAGCAGCTTCTAGCGTTTCACCTTCATCAACCGTTCCCCCTGGCACTTGAATACCAGCTTCATGTATATCACGATGTTTAAAAACAAGTAATTGCATAACCCCCTCTTTTTCTCTTGTAATATATGCATATACTTTTTTCTTATATAACATCGTCATTGTACGTCTCTCCCCTCAATTGTTCAATCTGTTACTTCTTCAAGCGTCAGTTGATTATCATACAAATATGTAGCTTGTGGATTTCCCACATACCTTACGTGCCACGGTTCATACCGATAGCCCGTAATCGTTTCTTTCGCTTTTGTGTATCGAATCACAAAACCAAATTTATGGGCATTTTCAGAAAGCCACTGACCTTCTTTCATCTCCCCAAAAACCGTCTCTAACTGAAATTTAGCAGATTGAGACGTAATATCCATAGCTAGTCCAGTTTGATGCTCACTTGTGCCAGGAACCGCACTAGACATTGCTGTTTTTGCTTCCCCGTCTTGTTTTTTATACATCGTATTTAATGCTTTTTGTCGATCAAAAGATCTAAATCCAGAAACTGCAAAAAGGAAAATACGCTCGTTGTCAGCCTGCTGAAACATATCCTCAAGCGCCCTCGCTGCCTCTTTTCTCATCTTTTTCTTTTCTTGATCACCTTCACTAGAGTAGCGCACTTTCGGAATAACTAAATCTGGCGGTCTATACCCATCTGGTAAACGCCTACTTTTATTCACAAGTACAAGCATTGAATTCGGATTATTAATTACCGCAATATCCCCATCCATATTAGCAATCGTTTCTTTCGCTTTCGGAAATATGTTATTTACACTTACTTCTCGCGCCTGCTTATCCTTATACATTTTATAATTAATTCCTGCTACTCCAACAATAAGTATCACCGCTACGATACCAAGTAGTGCCCATCTTTTTTTCATATAACGACCTCTTATTTTAATAATTTGGCCATTTCATACTCATCGATGCCCTTTCCATCGATAATAAGAGCAGCTTTTTTGACACCTTCTTTCTCAAATCCAGCTTTTTTATATAGTGCCTGAGCTCTTGTATTGTGGGCCATTACTGTTAATTCTAAACGCCATACATCATGTAATTTTGCCCACTTCTCAACCTCTTTAAACAATCTCGTCCCAATACCTCGCCCGTTATACTCTTGCAAAATACCAATTACAATGGTTGCCACATGCCTCTTTCTTTGAATGTTATTTCCATTCACTAATATAAAACCTACTATCCTCTCATCTTCAACTGCTACAAATATTGTTGCATATTCATTTTCTATAAATCGCTGGATCATTTTTTCTTGTTGCTCAGCTGTAGTTTTCCTTTCTCCTGGTTCATATAACATAAACTTCGTTTCTTCATCTAATTGCTTACTTAATTGCAAAAATGATGCTGCATCTTCTACTTTGATCTCCCTAATCACCTAAATCACCCTATCAATTTCATATTATAAAAATTTTCCTTGTAAAAAGATTTTCTCTGCCATTTCAAAAATCCCTTTCTAATTCTCCTATTATAATTAGACAAATTTCGATATTGCTATAATAATTATTAATCATGTCCATTTTGTGACATCTTGCTATCCACATTTCAAACCAACACAAAAAACGTAAGTATTACACTTACGCTTTTCCAAGATTGAAGTGAGCTAATAATTATCGATAGATACCCTGGCTAATTCAAGTTTCACTTTATCCATTCACTTTTTCTGCCTGCCAAAAATATTCACCAAATGCTTTAGCAAGTGCATCAATTGATCGATTTAGTTCTTCCTCTGTATTATCTACACCGCCAGCTTCAATTAATATCGCTTGTCCTGATAAATCTTGATTATATATTCCATTTCCTGTTTGGAACCCTTTTTGAATGACACCACGACTTACTCCTGGATATTTCTTATTAATCGCCTCATGTAAGGCGGTTGCTAATTGTAAGTTTTTTCCATAGTTTTTGTTGCCTTTCCCTACTACAAATGCAAGCTTCGCATATGATTTATCTCCAATTGTTTTTGTCGTGACATTCTTCCGAGCACTATCACGATGCAAATCAAAAAAGTATTGAAGATCTTTATTGCCAGCCATAGCTTGCTGCACAATTTCTCGAGACATCTTATACGAACTATTACTGTTTAAACCTTTACTTATTAACTTTTGACCAACATCACTCTTATCGTTAGTAGCTCCAATTCCTTCACCTTCTAGTTGTTCACGGAAACGATCTCCTAATATAGAAATATTCGATACAGAACTTGTTGCTTTATTCGGATCTGGGTCATTCGTTAAGTTAAGTAAAGGTAAATAAGATTCCCAGCTATGTGTATGATAAATAAACGCAACTTGTCTTTTCCCGGTCGTTTGGGACGGCTGTTTTTTCTCTTTATTCGTATCTTGTTTAGGTGCTTGTCCAGTTCCACTAGTCCGTTCTTTCACTACTTCTTCAAGAGGTACACTCGATTCTATCGGTAAGTTAGAATAGTTTGTCCCCTCACCCGCAATAACAATTTCTGTATCGTACTTACCAAACCCGGGAAGCTCTTTCCCGACAAAACTGCGTACATCATTAAAGCGAATATTTGTAGCCATAGAAAAGAGAAAAGAAGAAATTGAAAAATCTTGATTCAAATTTCGATACTCCTGTGTAAAATAATGATTCTCTTTTCCAAGTACGTACATGTAACCATTCATCGATAACTCATTTAACCAATTATATAAATACGTTGACTTCGTCTCTTTCATAGAGGTTACCATCATACTAATAAGAAAAAAAGTCGCTAGCACTGTAGTAATAACAAATAAAACTAACTTACGCATACTTGTAAACTTCATAAAAAAAAAGCCCCGATTCATACTATCACCTCTCTATTTCAAGTTATGTACAAGCCCTAGAGAATAGACCGTTAAAATTTCGGCTATATTGTTAATGAGGTGAAATGAATTGAAACTATTAATAGGAATATTACCAATCGCTCTATCATTCATTTTTTATTTGTCCGCTAAGCATCCAAAAGTCTCTATTGTGCTACATATTTCTGCGTACTTGGCACTGTATGTACTCGGTACAATTATTTCCATTAATATATACGATGTTTTAATACAAGATTTAGTTTTCATGACGAGCATTCATGGGATTTTACTGAATCCACTTTTCCTTATTGCAGGAGCGTATATAGGAACATACACGTTGTACCTACTTATGTCTCACATTATTATAAAAATAAAAAATGGAGCGTAATGAAATGCAACCACCATTTATCTGTCATACATGCAAAAAAAGAATTGTAAGAAAGAAAGATCTTATTACCGCCACATGGTACTTCCGCTTTTATTTATTTCACAGTGATTGTTTTAAACGACAGCAAGTGTTCATCTCACGATTTATCCCAGTAAATACACTTTTCAATTTCTTTCTTATTATGTATGGACTTATTTTTGGCAGCATTCTTATGATTACAGAACCATCTATTATTTGGCTGATTTTCTTATTTCCCATTTTTTATCGGTTTCTTTCTTATTATTATATTGAACGTTTTTTCTCTACATATCGTGCAGACTGACCTCTCGGAATACTTAAACATTCCCACTCATTTTCTTTTAACATCTTCCCAATGTAAATAATCTGACCAATATGCAATGCATAATGAGAAATTTGCCTTTCAATTGATTGCATGACAGTATGTGCTTCACCGCGAATGTATACCGTCTTCAATAAGTGCTCCGGCGCTAAAGTATTCATCGTATTAAAAACACATTTCCATCCTTCTTGCCAAGCTATAAGGGCTTCTTCTTTTGAATGATAGCATCCCTCAAATTCACCATCTCGATTACGATCGGTTTTTTCACCATCAGACGTTAAAAAATCCGTCCATCTAGAACGCATATTACCGTGCAGATGCTTTATAATAATCGCTATACTATTTGTTTCTTCATGAGAAGACCATTGTATTTGTTCATATGATAATTGAGAAAGTGCCCGTTCCCCTTGCTTCTTTGTTGCTTTAAAGTTCGAAATCGCACATTGTAAATATTCTCGTCCGATATCCATATTAGCCCCTACCTTCACCCTAGCTAATTTTTGTTCCATTTGGCAATTCCATATTAGGCTGAAGTAACACAACATCATCAGCTTCAGGAACGCCGCCAAGCACAAGCACTTCTGATTTGAATCCAGCTATACGCTTCGGTGGAAAGTTTACAACAGCAACAATTTGTTGACCGACTAAATCTTCTAGACTATACCTTTTCGTAATTTGAGCACTTGACTGCTTTATTCCAATTTCCCCAAAATCAATTGCTAGTTTAATCGCTGGAACTCTCGCTTCTTTAAATTCCTCTGCATGTATTACAGTTCCAATTCGCAAATCCAAGTTTAAAAAATCTTCAAAATTAGCCATTTTATCATTCCTCCCAATTATTACTTAGACAAAATACAAAAATCCTCTTCAAAAAAAGAAAGGCGCCTAAGCACCTTTCTTTTGTAATTCACTTGATTCATTTGATTTATAGAAGAAGAAACCGAGAATCCCACCAATACATGATGGAATTAACCATCCAATTCCTTCGTTATATAACGGTAACATTTGTAGTACATTAGAAATCGCGTCAATTTTAATTTTCGCACTTTCTAAACCGTTAAAGAAACTAATTAACAATGCACCTAAAATAGCTCCAATATAAATTGTATTACGCTTCCCAATCCACTTATGGAAATACGAAAGTACAATTAATACAATTGCAACGGGATAAATGATCATTAACACAGGTAATGTTACTGCGATTAATTGTGTTAAACCTAGGTTAGATACAATTAAACTAAATACACATACCATTGTTACAATCGTTTTATGCGAAAGTTTTGGGAATAAGTTTGTAAAGAAACCCGCACACGCAGATGTTAACCCAACAGAAGTGGTTAAACAAGCGAGTATAATAACAAGCCCTAATAAAATTTTACCACTCGTCCCATATAGCTCATTTACAACATTCGTTAAAATAAGACCACCGTTTTCTGAGACACCAAGTGATGTACTTGTTGAACCAAGATAAGCAAGTGATAAATAGATTAACGTTAAACCAAGTACAGCAATAATACCTGATACTACTGTTATTTTTGCAATTTGGCTACTCTCTTTTATCCCTTTAGAGCGAATAACTTGTACAACGACAATTCCAAATACGAGAGCACTAATTGCATCCATCGTTAAATACCCTTGAATAAATCCACCAAAGAAAGCATTCTCTTGGTAAGCAGCTAACGGCGCAGCCGGCTCTCCAATTGGATTAATAATTGCCTTTCCGACAATAACAGCAACAATTAATACTAATAATGGAGTAAGAAACTTCCCAAACCAATCCACTAATTTAGATGGATTTAATGATAAATACCACGTTATTCCGAAGAAAACTATCGTGAAAAGAAATAGCATGTACCACTCTGAAACCATTGCGTCTGATAAAAACGGCTTCATACCCATTTCAAACGAAACAGCTCCAGTACGCGGAATCGCGAAAAATGGTCCAATTGCTAAATAACTAATCAATGGGAAAATAAACGCAAATATAGGGTGGACTCTAGAAGATAGCGCTTTCAAGTCCCCCTCTACAAACGCGACAGCTGTTACAGCTAGTAGGGGTAATCCGACTCCCGTTACAAGGAATCCTATTGTAGCAATCCAAACATTCTCTCCTGCTTGTTGACCTAAAACTGGCGGGAAAATTAAATTTCCTGCTCCTAAAAATAATGCAAATAGCATTAAACCAATTGCTACCGTATCACCTGGCCTTAAACGTCCCTTCATGCTCTTCATTTGCATAGCACTTTTTCATTGTTTATCTCTATATTTTACAATATGCTATGCATCCTCCTCTCTGCTCAAGATGATAAAATATGCCCCTTACAAAGCAGTGTCTTTCTCCATAATTTCTCCATTCCCCTTATTTTTACTCTAATCATTAATACAATTGTTATTTTTGAATTTTGAGTTTTTTGAATTTTTAAATCATTAGAGTGTTATTACGTGGAGTATAGTTGTCAGACCTCTTTGTTTTTATCACACATATAGTAACATATTTAGTTGCAAAATAAAAACATATTTTCAAATTGATTTTTTTGAAAATCGAAATTATCTACATTTTTTATTCTCTTACACAAATATTGTTATAATCTCACCTATTACCCTGTCGTTATTTTAAAATAATTTTATACACGTAACATAACAAAAGCCATCTAAGATAATTAGATGGCTTTTGTTATGTTACTCTATCGTTTCAACTTCACGTGGATTTTTCATCTCTTCCACATATACAACTCTAAATCCGTGATCTTCTAAATCTTTCAATAATGTCTCTAATTCACCGTCGTTAAACTCTTCTCCTAATGTAAACATAATTCTACGAACTAATAAGGCATCATTATCAAAAGTCATCAAACTTTGAATACCAGTGTATTTCTTTAAAACTGTCGATAACTTTTGGATTGCTCCATTATAGTCTTGCGTTCCAATCATGACAGAGTATTTACTAGAGTGAACGCCCCATGCATCCTCTAATAACTCAAAAACTTTTTTATGCGTTAAAATTCCAAGGAAAACCCCTTTTTCGTCAACTACTGATAAATAAGGCAGTTTTTTTATTGTAAAAAATACTTTAAAGAAAGAAGAATCTTCTCTCACAAACCCTTCTTTATCGTTTAATAATTGCATTACACTCTCGTCAAGTGATCCTTTATATTCTAAAATATCTACTTTATATATATTTCCTAAAAATTCCTCTTTTTTTTCATCTAAAACTGGTACACAACGATACCCCGTTTTATTTAAATGCTCTAACGCTTCCCCTATCGTAATCGAACTTGAGCACAGTAAAACTTCCCTTTTCGGCACGTAATTCCCTTTAATCCTCATAAAAAGCCTCCTTATGTTAAAATACTTTCTGTGCCATAACTATATTATATTTTCAGAAAAAAATAAATGATTTATTTTATTTTTCTGAAAATTATTCATTTTCTTGTCATAATTTATTCATGAATCCTTCACTTGCACTTTCTTCAGCATCCAAAACCCTCCTTTTGAATTCTGAATCACTTCAATGTATCATTGTACGGACCTAATTGTTTTTTAGAAAAGTAATGATTTGTCTCCTTACTTTTCATTAACATATTTCCTTTTATAATTAAAAAATAGGTAGCTATTAGAAAGTAGATCCCCCCAAATAACCAATCCAAATTTGTAGCCAGATTGTGTAAAAGAATATATCTCATATATACATAACCAATTGGAACATGTAGTAATACAACCGCACCTAATCCCGGATTATATATTGTTTTAGCTTTTATATTCGCAAAAATACCATGCCATATGAATTGAAAAAATCCCATTAAAATAGGTGCCAACCCAAGCCATATTATATTTTGAAAGAAAACCGGGAGTAAATAAAAAACATACGCAATCAAAATATTTATTACCATAGCAGATTGCGTATTTAATGGATAGCGATCTGGTATATCACTTTTAAATATAACTACATTAAACAGACCAGCAAAATAACCTGGCCAACGATACTCTTCAAATTGATGCACTAAAATGGCCACAAAACTTAACCCTAACAGTACTTTTATTTCACTCATTTCTCCCAAATTCGCGACTAAACAAACAACGACAACAATAGCAACAACTAACCCTATATCACACCAATGCTTTCTAAAGAAACTAGCCACCTCTATCACCCACTATCTCAATTTTTATAAAAATAGCGTTCAAATAGGAAATCAATCTGTTTTTCTACAGATGGTACTTTTATATCTGCCCCTGATTCGAGAATTGGCATCATTAATGTAGGAAGAAAAATGGATCCAAATATTTGCACCGTCATCATCATTAAAATTTCCTGATCCGTTTCATTTGTTATCTCGCTCAAAATATTCTTCACTTTACTGAAACCTAGCCTCTTCAAAAAATTCCCATATTCGTATTGAGATATAAATACCGTAGTTCCCATTGCAATAATCTTCCTAACTAACTCCGGATATTGCCGAATTACTAGTACATAATCCAATAAGAATATTTTTAATCTTTCTTTTGCTGGCACTGTAATATTATCCAAAATAGAAAAAGTGCCTTGAAAGCTAATTAATAAAACTCTAATCGTCTCACTAATCAACTTTTCTTTTGAACCAAAATGGTAATTTACAAGCGCGATATTTACATCTGACAATGCTGCAATTTTTCTTATCGTTACCCTTTCAAAACCTTCTTTTTTAATTAATTCCAATGTTGTATTTAAAATCTTTTCTTTTGTAGATACGTTTTCATTTCCCACCAATTTATCTCTCCCTCTAGAATTTATCAGTTAAACAACGATTTAAACATTGTTTAACTTTATGGTATCACTTTCCAATTTTAAAAATCTATTTAATCCTTTCGACATTTTCCTACATTCTCTTCATCCCATACAAAAAGCGTGAAAATACAAAACTGTTCACGCTTTTTGTATTTGTACTTTTACATACCAGCTTCTGCTTTATATTCCACACATAAAATAAATTTCTAAATACAATTTAAAATTATCCATATGCCAATACATGAAGAAAAAAATATTGTAACTTGCTCTAAAAACGGCTAAAATAAGAATAAGAATTTTCTGAACATTCTAAGAGTAGGTGGTTATATGTCCTTATTACGCTCACATATATGTAAATTTATAATTGGTGTTATTGTTATTTTTGCCATAAGTCCTATTCCAGCTCTTTTTATTACACACAATTACTCTTATCAAAATGGATTTATTAGCATTTTTCAAAACTTCGCACAGCTTTCTTCTATATCAATTCCAAAGGTTGATTGGATGCATGAATCTATCTTTTTCTCAGCAAATCAAATGATACATACTTCTAATCATTCAACACCATTATTCCCTTACATATGGGAAATATATTTTATATCGATTGTTCGTTTTACTTTTACCCTTGCGATCGGATTTTTCATAAGTTTGGGTATCGGCCATTTATTTTTCAAAGTACCTAACTCGTTTAAAAAGTTTACTACTGTATTGAATTGGATACCTTACTCTTTTTGCACTGTAGTATTACAATGTTCAGTCTTATTACTACTTCTATACGTCGCACAATTTATAAACCTTCCTTACTACTCATCTTTTATCATCGTATGTAGTACTTCCATGATTATCGTTATGCAAGCAGTAAAAAAATGGATTCCTTTCTTGAAAAACACAAATGAATATGAAATAAAACATGATTCTTTTCTTGTGGATACATTGTTTTTGGCGCTTACTTCGAATCATAAATCAATTTTAGGTTCCATTATTCTTTCATTCGTTTTTATGGAATGCGTTTTTCATGCAAGTGGACTGTTACAATTTATCGTTCAATTTGGCGGAAATTCACCCATAATTGTTACAATCGGCTTATTACTACTCTATATCCCATATAGCATACTTTCTTTCCTTCAAACACTATGGACCACAAACTACTCCAAGCAACAGTCATACACTTTAACGAGAAGTGTTCCAAAACCTTAATTGAAATAACCCTCTATAATCTAAAAGTAGGGGGTTATTCCTTTTGTATAGCGGACAAAATAACAGCAAATTCAAAAACTATTACAGAAACATACCAATATTTACCCTTTTCCTTTGACTATTCTTTTCATTTGGATTTATTATAAAAGTATAACATAATTGCAGGAGGTGACATCTTTATTCCAAACTTTGGAATGGAGAACACACTTGGACATATTAAATATTTTTCTCATCTTTGTACTTATTCTTATTTCTGGCTTTTTCGTTGCATCAGAATTCGCTGTTGTAAAAGTACGAAAAAGTCGAATTGACCAACTTGCAAATGAAGGTAATAAACAAGCTTTAGCTGCAAGAAGTGTCCTATCTAATTTAGATGTTTATTTATCAGCTTGTCAGCTCGGAATTACGATTACTTCTTTAGGGCTTGGTTGGCTTGGTGAACCGACTGTGGAACATATACTACGACCGCTCTTTGAAAAAATTAATATTACTGGAACAATGGCTAACACTTTATCTTTTGTTATTGCTTTTAGTGTTATTACATTTTTCCACGTTGTATTAGGTGAGTTAGTTCCAAAGTCTTTCGCAATTCAAAAAGCAGAAGCAATCACACTCAAATTTGCAAAACCACTTATTTTATTTGATAAAATTATGTATCCATTTATTTGGTTACTCAATAGTGCAGCTATATTTTTCACAAAACTACTCGGATTAGAACCTGCCAAAGAAAATGAACTTGCTCATTCTGAAGAGGAATTGCGACTCATTTTAGGTGAAAGTTTTAAAAGCGGTGAAATAAACCAAACCGAATATAAATATGTAAATAACATTTTTGAATTTGATGATCGAGTTGCGAAAGAAATTATGGTTCCTCGTACCGAAATGATTTGCTTATCTACTGAAAATACGTTAGAAGAAAATATGGATATCGTCGCAACTGAAAAATATACACGCTATCCAATCATTGAAAAAGATAAAGATGATATCATCGGGATGATCAATACGAAAGAAGTATTCCATGATCAAACGAAAGGTATTTATAAACCACTTGAATCTTATATACATCCTGTTTTAACAGTATTTGAAACAGTTCCAATTCGTAAAACGTTAGTCCATCTTCAAAAAAATCGCGTTCAGATGGCAATCGTTATGGATGAATATGGTGGCACTGCCGGACTTTTAACGATGGAAGATATTCTTGAAGAAATCATTGGAGAAATTCAAGATGAATTCGATGCGGATGAATCACCTATGATTGAAAAGCGTACACCTAAGCTTACTGTTTTAGATGGAAAGGTGCTCATTTCTGAAGTAAATGATATGTTTGGCCTACATATTGATGATAGTGATTTAGATACAATTGGAGGATGGCTTCTCTCTCAAGCAGTTGACTTAAATATTGAAGCTGGTTATTCCATTGAATATGCTGGTTTTCAATTTAAAGTATTAGAACTTGATGGACATCAAGTCAAAAAAGTTGCTGTACATAAACTAGATATTAAAAAGGAGCTATAAAGTGACTGTTTTATTAACAATTTGTATCATTGCCTGTTTCGTTGTTTCATTTCTCGCCTTTATTTATCCCATTATCCCTGGCATACTAGCTGTCTGGGCTGGATATTTAATTTACCATTTCGGTATAAATGGAGGAGAATTAACAACTTCTTTTTGGATTATTCAAGGCATTTTCACTCTTTTCATTTTCGTTGCTGATTTTATTGCAAATGGATATTTCTTAAAAAAATACGGTAGTTCTAAATGGGGCGAACGTGTCGGAATGATTTCTATCATTGTCGGATCGTTCTTCTTCCCACCATTCGGACTTATTATCATACCGTTCTTGTCAGTATTTATAACAGAACTAGTGCATAAAAAAGCGCCAAAAGATGCCTTTCTAGTTGGAGTCGCTACTGTAGTTGGTTTTTTAAGCAGTACAGTAGCGAAAGCAATTCTCCAAATCATTATGATTGTCATCTTCTTGTGTTATATCATCTTTTAACCATCCCGACTTCGGGATGGTTTTTTAATATGCAATACCTACTCGACTATTTTCATATATGTTTTTCTTACATAGATCCCATGCAAAGTGTGCTGTATCACCCACTGTAATTTTTGATCCACCTTCTGGCAATATATCTTTTTCAGTTCGATATACCTCTGTCGCCTCACCGTCTATTAAATGTGTCGGACAAACAACTGTCCAACATAAATTATTACTATTACTTAGTACCTTATATGCAGCCAAATGATCTTCTGCTGCTGTTGTCGTTTTCCTTTTTGATTCCGTTGATTGAAAACGATATAAATTTAGATCCGTTCTTGCTTGTAAAATACCAGCTGTTCCTATTGTTATGATCTTATGAATCCCTTCTTCTTCCATTTGGTTAATAATTTGTGGCATACTCTTCGCTA
This sequence comes from Bacillus sp. FG16, assembly GCF_057809515.1. Lineage (NCBI taxonomy): Bacteria > Bacillati > Bacillota > Bacilli > Caryophanales > Bacillaceae > Bacillus > Bacillus sp. FG16. Next base: position 10,842 of record NZ_JBMDKC010000037.1, on the reverse strand, counting down.
ATGTTCCATTTTGATCCGTTCCAAGTGCACTAATTACTATATCGCTTTTTTTATATCATTTTCGTTCAGTACATTACCTTCTATCACTCGTAACCTTTCATGTTGTATTTCTATTCTATTTAAATCACGCGCTAATGCAGTCACTTCAGCTGAATCCTTTAATGCTAAATTAATTATGTTTGAACCTACTCGTCCTGTTGCTCCCAATATACATACTTTCATTTGTTTTCCCCCTCTTTCATTCTCTTTCTATTTTTCAATATTATCAATCAATTTACAACAAAAAAGCTTCCTCATATATGAGAGGAAGCTTTATTATTACTTTATTTCTTCTCTTTAGAATCAGTAGACTTCTCGGTTCCACTTGTTTCTTTATCCTTTTTGTCCTCTTGTTGTGTTGTTGTGTCGTCTTCTTTCTTCTTGTCCTCACCTTTACTACAACCTACCATTAATAAAGAACTTGCAAGTGCCATAGCAGTTAATGATTTAACCCATTTGTTCATTTGCGTTTCCTCCCTGTGATAGAATATGTACAACCTCATATTACTCTCTATTTTTAAAGGAGAGATTGAAAAACAGTAAATATACGGTAAATTTTTGTAAATTTTCTGATAACAAAACCTAATTTAAATTTATATATTTCATTTCCAATCGATACACAATAAAACTAGTTTTTTTCTCTAAATGGACATAAAAAAACTAAGGCGCATACCATTCCGCCTTAGTTTCTCATGCAAACTTTTCATTTTCATTTTCATATAGATGTGTAATCTTATATTCCTTCTTCATAACATATTGCCACACACTATAAGCGTAACGGTTCATTTTCAGGAAACAATTTTCCAAAAATGAGCGGAACTCCGGATTAGCAACTTCCACTGCAACTTGAGCAAACTTTAGAGCTAATCGTTTTAAGTGCGCAATATAACATGTTGCAATATGAATATCCCCTGTATATTTACTAACTGTTTCCTTTTCCATTTCATGCAAACCAAACTCCGTTGTTTCACAGGTTATATGCTGCACATTCTCTCCTTCTTGAAAATTTACTTGTTCATTATATGCTTGTAACATATATGGTAAATGGTGCTGTAATAGATTTTTTAATTCTTCGTCTCTGACCTTTCCAGCATACTCTCCAACCTTGTATATTAGCATATAACTATATCTCATTAATTCTTTCATACAATCCATGAAAGTGCCTCCCTTCTCTAGGGTCTATATGTTATAAATATGATGCTAAAACATTCGCTATTCTTGCTAAAAACCAATCCCATCTACTAATTTTCTCAAAATCTTCTTCAGAAAATCGTTTTGATTTATGAAAGTCTACCTTTAATCGACTCCATACTTCATCAACAACTGTTTTATCATATATGATACAGTTAGACTCACAATTTAAATAAAAACTTCTATTATCAAAATTCGCTGTCCCAATATCAACAATTTCTCCATCAATGATTGTTACTTTCCCATGAAAAAATCCATTTCGATATTGATAAATCTCCGCTCCAGCATGTAATATATCTTTCAAATATGGATAGGCAGCTTGTTTTAACAATATGGCATCACTTTTAAATGGCACGAGAATTTTCACATTAACACCACGATTTAATGCAGCTTTTAACTCTTTCACCATTTCTTTACTTGGTACAAAATATGGTGTAGCAATAATTAAAGACTTTTTAGCCTTTTTTAAAAGTGCCCCATACTTTTCCCATAAGCCTTTTCCATTTGAAAATAAATATTGATATTTTACATTCCCTAATGTCGGTATACTTTCATGTATAGGCATTTTTTCTCCTGTATCTTCTTTCCAATCTTCGGCGAACTTTCTTTCCATATCCGCTGCACCCTCACCATGGATGCGCACGTGATAATCACGCCATGGCCCAAACTTCGGATCTTGTCCAAGGTACTCCTTCCCGATATTAAAACCACCGACGTATGATACCTTTCCATCTATCGTAACAATACGTCTATGATTTCGTTGATGCAAAGAATAGAAAACATTTTTCAGTTTCGGTTTTTTACTAAATGTAAACTTCACACCGTTTTCCTTTAATCGGCTAATTACCTTTTTCTTCAGCTTATATCCACCTATCCGATCGACTGACAATTTCACTTCTACTCCACTAGATGCTTTTTTCTCTAATAACTGTAAAAACTCTTGGCTTATTTCATCTTTTCCTACAATATAAAAATGGATATATATATACTTTTCTGCTTCGTTTATATCCTCAAATAATTTTCTATATAACTCTTCACCGTTCGTATATAGTTGAAATTCACCTAATCGAACTTGTCCTAATTCATATTCACTAGCCATTTCCTTCCCCATTTCCACATCGATGTTCATCCAAATGAATACACCTATTAAACAAAGGATTATAGCGAAAAAGTGCTTCATGGATAAATTCCTTTCTCCACTTACTGTTATTTCTATATCTTCCCTTTTTTATTACATTATCATTCAAGAAAATATGTCATTGCATGATATATGTCCATATCAAACAATAGCTCATTTGCATATTGTATGTTGTATCTTAAAATAAAAGGAGGAAATAACAATGGGCTTCGCACATGGTAATGGATTTGCGCTATTAGTCGTATTATTTATCCTCTTAATCATCGTCGGTGCTGCTTGCTTCTGCTAAGTAGCTACTGTCATATGATATGTGGATGAAAAAACTATAAAAGCGGACACCTATTTTTAGGTGTCCGCTTTTCATTTTAAAACCATTTCCGCCTGCTATTGTAACTTAAATGGCTAAACATTCATCTCAAAAGGTTAACAATGTAGCTACTTTCTTACTCTCTGCCTTACGTATATGACGCTGTTCTGCACGTAACACAGCAATACGATGTAATTCTTTCTCTTCTTCTGTTTCAGGGATAACACGCGGTACAGGAACTGGATTATTTTCCTTACTAAGTGCCACAAAAGTAACGAATGACGTTGCCGCTATACGCTTCTCACCTGAAATTAAATCTTCAGCCACTACCTTCACAAACACTTCCATCGAAGTTCTTCCCGTCCAAATTACGAAAGATTCATAACTTACACAATCTGAAGAACGAACAGGATGTAAGAAATCGACCCAGTCCATAGATGCTGTGACACATTCCTTTCTCGAATGTCTGGATGCTGAAATAGAAGCAACCATATCCATCTCCGCTAATATCTTCCCACCAAATAGCGTGTTATGATCATTTAAATCTGTTGGGAAGACTCGGCTCGTTTTGAACACCCTTGACTCATTGGCTGTTTTCCCCTTTACTTCTGTCATTGTTATCACCCCTTTAATGATTTATCCCTAATACTTCAATAATCACTATACTAAATGAACTACACGTTTAATATTAACAACATTCAGAACTTTTAGTCCACAAAAAAGAACCGATTTTATCAATCGGCTCCTCTAAATACATATTGTTCTTTCGGCTGTTCAACTTTATTCCATTTTGTTACTTCTAATACAGGAATATTCGCATGAAACGGCTGATAAAACTCAGTAGTTATCTCTCCTTCTACTTGAATCCAGTCATCATTATTCCACTCTACACCTTCTGGTTTTTTCACTAACATACCATACACACCAGAATCTGCTACGCAATGTATAATACCGAAACGGAATAAGAAGTATTGTTCTTTTTTAGAAGAATCATCTCTAAAAACAAACCCTTTAAAAGATAATTTTTTCCCAGTAAACTCGCCAGGATAATTATAAAGTGTTTCCATACCCTTTAGGAAGTCTTCGTCTTTCAAATTAATATTATCCTTCGTAACAAACTCTTTCTTCCCTTTTTCCATTACACCGCGGTATCCTTCTTTCCCGTAATAAATGCTCGTATCAGGTCTTAGGAATTGTCTTGTCATAAATGGATCCTTACTTTCTGCTTGTGCAACAGGAAAGTGAAATCCTTTCGCTTTAACAATATCCGAATCTAACGTCGCAATTGGGAAAAATAACCCTGAGATAATTGGAAAACAAAACAATGAGTACGAAAATGCTTTTTTCCACCATGTATTCTCATCTTTTGAATGATCATGCCCACAATGGCTATGGTCACAACTACAATCATTTTTCTCTTTTTCCTTTTGATGCTCTTTTTGGAAAACGACGATAATTTGTACAATCGTTAAGAAACCTAAAATAATTGCTGCTGTTGTTGATAAATAGGCATACTTCATATTGATATACTTCGTAATGTTCCCGGAAATATGAAGCTGCGCAATTAATATTGTAAAACCTAATAATATATATGCTCGAAACATAACCTACCACCCCATCGCATAAATGAGTAGTGAGCTTGCATAAACAACAAGAGTAACTGTAACTGTAACAACAATTACAAATTTCGTTTTAAATGTCGCAAGCATCATAAACATATTTTTAATATCCACCATCGGTCCGTAAACGAGGAACGCGACAAGTGAAGCTGTTGAAAACGTACTTTGGAACGAAGAAGCGATAAATGCATCTGCCTCTGAACAAAGTGATAAAATGTAAGCAAGTCCCATCATAACAGCTGATGAAGAAAACGGACCTTGTCCAATAGCAAGAAGTGTTGAAGTTTGTACAAACGTTTGTACCGCTGCTGCAATTAACGCACCTAGTACTAAATATTTTCCCATCGAGAAAAATTCCTCAACAGCGTGTGTACATACATCCCACATTTTTTTACGTAACGGACGCTTATTATTCACTTCTGGGAAGTGATTATCTCTTAATTGATGTTCTTTAAACATAAAGGATAATATAATTCCAACGATAATTGCTACGATAATCGCTACAATAGAACGATACCATACCATGTGCATACTACTCCCAAAGGCAACGTATGTTGCAAATAAAACAACTGGATTAATGATTGGCCCAGTTAACATAAATGCAATACCCGCATATGGCGGAACCCCTTTTCCGATTAATCGTCTTACAATCGGAACAATTCCACATTCACAACCTGGAAACAACATGCCTAAAAAAGTAGCTAATAAAACAGACAGAAATCGGTTCTTCGGCATCCATTTAGCCACCATATCTTCTGTCACGAACATTTGAATGAATCCTGAAATAAATACACCAATTAGCACAAACGGAAGTGCTTCGATCAATATGGAGATAAAAATTGTATTCATTTGCAGGAATGCTTTCGGTAATTGAAACAATTCCATGATGTATTTCCTCCAACTTTTCATTAACAATATGTAATTTTAACCCCATTTCATTAATTGGACAAGGATTATATGGCATACATACCCTTTATATACATTACATTGTACAAGTTATATTCTATTCAAAATTTGAGATTTCATAGCAAAAAAGCTGCTCTAGCGTAGTTATATAACTATGCTAGAGCAGCTTTCTTATCGTTAAAAGTAACGTTTCTTCCAAAAAACAAAAGCTAACGTGAAAGATAGTGTTACACATATGATGAGTACAATTACAAAACCATGGGCTTCCCCTTCAAACGGAACCTTCACGTTCATTCCAAAGAAACTAGAAACCATCGTCGGTAAAGATAAAATGATCGTAATTGACGTTAACAATTTCATAACACTATTTAAATTATTTGATATAACGGAGCTAAAAGTATTCATCATTCCGCTTAAAATGTGACTATATATTTCCGCCATTTCAATAGCCTGTTTATTTTCAATTAATACATCTTCTAATAAATCTTGATCGTCTTCATACATTTTTAAAAATGTACTATTACGCATTAACTTTTGAATTACAATTTTATTAGCCTTTAATGACGTTGTAAAGTATACTAAACTTTTCTCAAGGCCCAATAATGTGAAAATCTCTTTATTTTTCATTGACTGATTTAATTGATGCTCTAAATCAATTGTTTTTCGATTTATTTGCTTTAAGTATCTTAAATAATAAGTAGAAATCGTATATAAGAGCTGAAGTGCAAAGCGTGTCTTCTTAAACGTATAAAATTCTTTAATACGTTGATTAATAAAACGTTCAAAAATTGGATTTTCTTCTAAGCAGATTGTAACAAAACAATCCGGCATCACAATCATACCTATTGGGATCGTGTCATAAATCGAATTTCCTTCTTCGTCATGTCTAACTGTCGGAATATCCACGATAATTAAAGTATTATTGTCTTCCTTTTCAATACGAGAGCGTTCTTCATCATCCAAAGGGTCTTTAATGAAATCTAAGTCTACATTTAAAGTTTGTACTAGATATTGAATTTCTTCTTCTGTTGGATGAAGTACATTAATCCAGCACCCCTTTTGCATTTCCTCAATCTCTTGTAGTTTTCCGTTTCGGTCTGTTAAATATATATTTAACATACTATCACCCCGATTCTTTTTACATGTAGGAATCTACCTCTCTTAAATAACAGTTTTTAAACCGCCATTCTCAGCATATGAAACATACGTTTAAATTTCAATAGAAAAATTATTTTGAAAACGTTTTTATAAGAAAAAAATTATAAAATGAAACTTTAATCAGTGGGGGCTTCATCCCCACTGATTATCAGCCCTCATCAATCGGGCTTTTACGGGCTGCCCGACCCCGACCTAACTTATTTGCTTTCGCTGAATTTTGAAGTCGGGATCTTACTGCGCGGAAAATAGCGAGATAAACATAGAAAAAGACAGAGTGCTCTCTGCCTTAAAAGCTTATGTTGCCTTTATAACATATTTAGAAAGCATCCACAAGTTAAACCCGACTGAAATCGTATAGCCCGCGTATGTTGAAATGATAAAACTTACATAATCGAAATACGGAAGCAATACAATATTTAAAACTATCTTCACAATAATTCCAATCACTAATCCTAGTACCGTCTTCTGCTGTTGATTGATTCCTTGTAGCATAGCAGCCGTTACTGTAAAAAGAGAAAATAGTATGCAAGCAGGAGCATAATACTGTAAAATGATTCTCCCCATCTCTGGATCATTTCCAGCACCGAATAAAAGAGTATATACAGGCTTGGCTAACACCATCATTCCAATTGCCGCCGGTACCGTAATCGCTACTACTAATACATTTGTTCTCGTAAAATGTTTGTACAATAGTTTCGTATTTCCTGCTGTGTAAGCTTTCGTCATCTCTGGTACAAGAGACATACTAAAAGCTGTCGCAACGGATACCGGGATGAGCACAACCATTTGAACAAGACCAATTATCGCATTAATTTTTTCCGCTTCTCCTTGCATATACCCTATTTGTATAAGTAGCTTATTAATTGTAAATGTATCAATCGTCTGATACAACGGAATTGCTAAGCCCACCACAACAAAGGGAATAGAATATGTAAAGAGCTCCTTATACAATGAGAAAAAAGATTTTGTTGTTTGTGGTATACTTTCGATCTCTTTTTTCTTTAAGTGCCTTCTCCTTCTTATATAATACGCACTTAGAACGGTTAATCCACCTATAGCACCCATAAATGCCCCAAACGTTGAAATACCAACCGCTAGCGAGACAGAAGCTTTTAAAACATATAAAACGGCAAAGCTTCCTATTAGAATAGTTAAGACTCGAAAAAATTGCTCTACAACGACACTTAATGCAGAAGGTCCCATCGACTGGAACCCTTGAAAGAAGCCCCTTAATAAACTCATTACCGGTACAAGTATCAACGCAAAACTTACAATTTGAATATTATTTGTGACCGCTACTACACTATTTCCCGTTTGATCATTTCCATCGATTACAAGTTTAGCTAAATGTGGAGCTAGCATATATAAAGCAAAACACGAAATTACTCCCATTATAAACATAAACACAATTCCACTTTTCAATACTCTCTTAACCGTATGATAGTCATTCAGTTGATCATATTTTGATACCATCTTTGAAACAGCTAGCGGTAATCCCATCGTTGCTATGCTGAGCATGATGGTATAAGGGCGATATGCATATGTGTATAGAACGTAACCACTCGTACCGACCATCGCTGTAAATGGTATAACATATATAAACCCTAACATTTTTGATATCATCGTTGCCATCGTTAAAAATATCGTTCCACGTATAAACGGTGACCCTTTCATCACATTCCTCCGCTACGCTTTATTATTACACATTATGGACAACTCCTTTTCTTTAGAACCGAAACAAACAAAAAAAGCCAATGAACTATCATTGACTTTAGCGTGTTGTTTTTTTCTTTTTCAAATATTTTAAACCGAAGTATAGAGCAATAAAAAGAACCGCTCCTATAATTATGTAATGTGTGTAATCAGATGCATACTCTTTAATTTGTCGCCAATTCCCACCAAGTTTTTCACCTAAGTATATAAATAGAATTGACCATGGAATGATCGCTACAACCGTATAAAGTGTAAATAGTTTTAATGGCATCTTAGCTAGTCCTGCTGGAATAGAGATCGCATGACGTACTACTGGGATAAAGCGCGCAGAAAATATTACGCCTGCTCCATAACGCTTAAACCAACCTTCCGCTATGTCTAAATGGTGTTTATTAATAAGTAGATATTTCCCATATTTCTCTACAACCGGACGCCCTCCGTAGTATCCAAGCCAGTATAAAAAGATTTGCGCTAAAGTACCACCAATAGTTCCGGCGATAACTGCACCAACAAAACTAATTTTACCATCCGCTACTAAAAACCCAGCATAAGAAAGTACAATTTCACTTGGGATTACTTCAATCATTAAAGCAAGAGCTACTCCAAAGTACCCTAAGCTTGCAAAAAATTGCAATAACTGATCTATTATGTTTGCTAACATGTTCTTTTTTATCTCCTTTTTTCTTCACATACCATCCCATTATTACATAAAGGCTGCAATCTGCCAATATCTTCATTTTAACAATATGTACAATTCAAGCAGGATCAATCTATTAATTTCTCTTTCTGCGGGTCTTTCATGTAGGCAAACATCTCTTTAATTTGGTCTTCTGTATTTCTAGCAATTGATAAATTAGGCAATTCATTTTCACAAAAAAACTCCACCTCTTCTGTTTCGATGCTAGTTTTCTTTTCTCCACCAATAATCTCGCATCCAATGAAAATCTTATATACATGCGTCGCCGATGGAGATGGTTGATGTTTTTCTTTATCAAATATAGATAATAACTTAAAACGATCTACTTCATATCCTGTCTCTTCTAAAACTTCTTTCGCTGCAACTTCGGTTGGCGTATAACCGACATCAGCCCATCCACCTGGCAATGCCCATTTCCCATCACTTTTTTCTTTCACGAATAATAGCTTTTCATTTTGAAAAACAACTGCTCTTATATCAACTTTAGGTGTTTGATAGCCTGTCTCACTTGCAAATAATTTCTCTACGACTTCCCAATCTGTTTTCGTGTAATGTGACATCATTGAAATAGAAATATCTCGTAATTGCTGGAAACGCTCAATATCATACACATCCTTAGAATACGTTAAACCCGCTTGAGCTATAGATTGTATTTGTTTTACCCAATCAATCCATTTAATCGTCATATATCCGCATCCCCATTCTCTATCAAAGATATTATTTCATTTTTATTGATACATCTTTATTATACAAAAAAAAGAGATTGATAACGTTTCAATCTCTTTCAAAATTAATCCAATTCATGTAAGTGGTCTTGTATATACTTTCTTCTTTTATTTATATATTCATAAATCATATCAGCCTCTTGATCAAATGTTTCTAATTTTTCTTTCATATATGGATCTTGTAGTAAATATGGACGAATCAATTCACACAACCCTTCTACTTTCGGTCTCATAAACGAAACTGTAAATTGGTCTTCTAATATTTCTTCTAAAATACTTCGATACTGCTTTCTAAATACAGGTATGTCTAACAATCTTGCACTTAACGTGTTATACCCTTGAATACGAATATATTCATGATTAAGTGGTCTCCCTTGTACATCTCGCCCCCAAGTCGCATCATAATCCCACGGTATAACTTCAAATAAATTTGTTTCATCATTATGATATAGTGCATAGTTATGAACGAAACCATCAAAGTTTTGCGTAAAAATAACTCCTGCTAACCATCGTAAATATTTATCGACATGTAGAAACTTCCCAATCTCTTTTTCATAGGCTTCCCTCGTCAAAGTATTCGCTTGAAATACAAATTCACTCAGTTGTTCTTCACTATTTTTATTCGAATATTTAAATTCATAACCCGCAAAGAGCTCTGTCTTAACATCTTTATCTCGCTCACTCATTAATGAAAAATTTGCATCATCATCTATCGCATAATAAATAGAACCACTCGGTAATCCTCTATTTTTCAAAAAGTTTTCATCAACCGATTCCAACTGTAAATATACACCTTGAATTTGACCATTAATTTTTATAAATACATGTTGTGACTTTGGTGAAAGTACACCAATGTCATGAAAAAAGTCTAGCGATAATTTATTTCGTATGAGAGACGGATCCATAAACTCAGAATTCAAATGAAACTCTTTCGCGCCTTGAAATTTTTTTGGTTTATAAAACATAACATGATAAGACTTTTTCTCAAATTCACGAATATGAGCCCCACGGTATACGATATCAATGTCATACTTCTTTTTTCCATAAGTTAATTTTGCTGGCACTGGACTATCTGACCAAATGTCCTTTTTCAATTCCACTAAGTACATTGGATGAACAAAAAAATCATATGAAGGCAGCATGTTTTCTCATCCCTTCTCAGTTCTCTTCCTTCAATGTATGCGCCTTGTCTTGTCCATACATCCGCTATCATCTATTTATAGAAAATTACACTCTTGTCCTGTTCAGAAAGACTTCATCTCTCATATCATGTTAAGGAAAAAGAATACCTTTTTGATGCTAGTCTAAATGATAGACACATCGAACAGAGAGTTTATACTAAAAACAAA
>NZ_JBMDKC010000369.1:0-380 GCF_057809515.1 Bacillus sp. FG16 | reverse complement strand
CCTGTATATCAAACAACATGTCTTCTACCGCCATAAATTCAATCATCTTTTGCTGAATGAACGAAAAGTTGTGTAACGTAGGTGCTTGGCGGTGGCACTCGTATATTTTCCCTACGCCGCCAAATGCCTTCATTCTCTTCTCACTCAGTTGGGAAAGACTCATGTCATTAACCGGCTTCTCCTCTTGCCAAAGCTCCATCATGGCTTGAAACAATTGATTATGCTGTACGTGAATAAAGTGTTTCGCCGTCAGTCTCAATTCCTCGCATAGAGCATTGTCTTTCATCAAGCAACCGAGTACGTACAGCTCATTCTCTGCATACCTCTGATACTTCTCCATCAGACCCCATCCCCTAATGTTGCATAAATGTCATCTACAT
>NZ_JBMDKC010000368.1:0-380 GCF_057809515.1 Bacillus sp. FG16 | reverse complement strand
ATAAACGCTTCCCCTTTCACACTTCCGGGTATCGGAATATCACCAAAGAGAAAGAATGGTATGTCACCTGCATGTTCATCCATATCCAGTAATTGTCCACCCGCAATCGTAACTTTCAATCCATTTGGATGCTTCCCACATGGTTTTACCCACATTTCATCTACCATTGCCATGTTCGGTCGTTTTTTACTTGTCGAGTTGAATCCATTTTGCGGTGTAACATCGAAGGCAGCCGCCAATCCTACATTCTCATCTGCCGACACATCTTTCCCATACCGTTCTTTGATATAATCAATGTCACGTGGCTTTCTTTCCACAATCCAACGGATTTCCTCATCCATTTCAGCTCCTGGATCTACATACAACGTAAGTGGGTCGCA
>NZ_JBMDKC010000367.1:0-382 GCF_057809515.1 Bacillus sp. FG16 | reverse complement strand
CCAACTTAAAAAGGTACCCGATTTAGTGCCCCAAACAGTACCCCAAAAGTTCCATTATTTTTTATATCATCTCTAATGCCGTTGCGAAATTCAAAATTCCTGACTTTCGTTTCCGATAAAACTTTCCGCGCTTCATCCCTAATACCGTATAAATATAATCATCGTTTAATTCTGTTGCACTCATATACTTCATTTCTAGTATACGTTGCTCATCTTGATCTAAGGCATGTTCGAATGCACGATGTAATTGCCTATACTTCAGTTCATGGACATCAATCTTTCGTAATTCCGGAAATAAGATGTCTGCACCTACCTCCATTCGTTCTCGCTGATTCTGGAAACGAACGCGTAACACCTTATACTTCTTCAATTCTTCTATCAC
>NZ_JBMDKC010000366.1:0-383 GCF_057809515.1 Bacillus sp. FG16 | reverse complement strand
TATCTTGCGTTAGGAGTAATGGGAACAGTTTTAATCGGGGCAGTTCTGCTAGAAAGATATCTTGTGCAAAATGATCATGTATCAGCAGCTAAATTATTATCTGATGGTATTCATTATGGGGTGAGAATGGGAGGAATCGGATTCATCGGCTATGCATTTCTTCGCATTGTAATCATGTTCTAGGAGGCTTATTATGGAAATCATAAAAGAATGGATGTATAAAAGGTCTTTAAAACATCAAATGATTAAGGTATTTCAGAAAGCTGGTTTATATATAGAACATCAAACGCGTGGAGGGAAAGTGCCAATTTACCCTAAAATTCATGCAGTTACTTCTTCGAACCAATGTGTACAATATGTGTTTACCATTCCAAACGGATTAG
>NZ_JBMDKC010000365.1:0-383 GCF_057809515.1 Bacillus sp. FG16 | reverse complement strand
AATCGTAACAGGCTATTTCAACTTGTACGTCTTCCCGCATCATTTGTTTAGGACCTTTTGGTGTATTGATAATACACATTTGTAAAGCGGCATGCTTATTAACAATATATTGCAATGCTTTTTGTAATCGCTGAACGTCTAAATCTCCTTTTATTTGAATAGAAACGGGCTCATGATATAAACCTGTTTTCTGCTCCATTTCATGTGCGAGCCATAATACCTTTTGATTTTCTGTCAGAGGGTATTGTGGCTGGACAGCTACATAAGAGTCTCCTATTGTTTTACTTGTACTCATGTGATTCCTCCTCAATAGTATGTAAAAATACGGCCGATGACATCATAGCACATATATGTGAGAAAAATATGAAATACAAATATAAAAT
>NZ_JBMDKC010000364.1:0-384 GCF_057809515.1 Bacillus sp. FG16 | reverse complement strand
TCATGAATAAATCAGAATTAATCAAACAAGTCGCAATACAATCTGAACTAAAAAAGCCACAAGCAAGTCTTGCAGTAGATGCAGTATTAGAGTCCATTCAACATGCACTACAAAATGGGGAACATGTACAGTTACTTGGCTTCGGTTCATTCGAAGTAAGAGAACGTGCTGCACGTGAAGGACGCAATCCACATACTGGTGAATCTCTTACCATTCCTGCGAGAAAAACACCTGCCTTTAAAGCAGGGAAAGCATTAAAAGAAGCTGTAAACGCTAAATAATATTTCTATAACAGTAGCATGAATCCAGTAGGAATCATGCTACTGTTATATTTTAGAAGCGAATCGTGGAGATCGCATGTTTATATACAAGCTGTTGCTTTCC
>NZ_JBMDKC010000363.1:0-385 GCF_057809515.1 Bacillus sp. FG16 | reverse complement strand
AATATGTAAATGAAACTATATCAAGAAAATTTTTAGTGAAATAAAAAATAGGGAGCGGGTTACATATGGCGACAAACGAACAGTTAAAAAATCAGTTATCGAATCAGAATGAAAACTCACCAGCTACTCCTGAACAGCTGGTGGAAGGATACATGAGAAAAATGGCTCCACGGTTTGCGGAAGTATTACCAAAACATATGAGCATAGATCGTATGAGTCGAATCGCCCTCACAACCATTCGTACAACGCCAAAGCTTCTTGAATGCAATGTACATTCCCTTATGGGTGCTGTGATGCAAGCAGTGCAGCTAGGACTGGAACCAGGATTATTAGGACACTGTTACATCTTACCGTATAAGCGTGAAGCGACATTTATCATTGGGTA
>NZ_JBMDKC010000362.1:0-387 GCF_057809515.1 Bacillus sp. FG16 | reverse complement strand
TTCTGATTTATTCATGAGGCACCTCTTATTGTGATTATTATTTGTTTTAGTATAAGGGGAGAAAGAGAATGGTGCAAGATGGTTTGTGAGATAGGCACTCAATAATAGGAATGGGGGAGAAAGAAAAAATGAAAAATGTCTTTAGCACGGAGATAAGTGAATTTGAACGTGTTTCAGAAATATTAAGGGTATTGGCACACCCTATTCGTCTACAAATGGTACATCAATTATTAAAGAAGAATGCTTTAAATGTCACGGAATTACAACAATATTTAGACATGCCACAATCCACTGTTTCGCAACATCTCGGTAAGCTAAAATCACATAAAGCGGTAGCATATGAGCGAAAAGGATTAGAAGTATTTTATCGAGTGGACGATGAAAAAG
>NZ_JBMDKC010000361.1:0-388 GCF_057809515.1 Bacillus sp. FG16 | reverse complement strand
GTTACCTGGAAGGTTGAAACCCTTGGGGGAGTAAGGCGGAGAGGGGTAACAAGGTGCACGAGTTACTTGTTACCTTTTTATTCTTATAAATCTTGAAACCCTTGGGAGAGTAAGAGAGATGGGAATAATAAGGGGATAATATTTTTGTTACCTTCTTTGTTACCTTTTATGATTAGGGCTATGTATTCAGTGAAAATGACCGTTTTTTGAAAAAGTAACTAGAAGGAGGATTTTGTATGCCAAAAATTTGTGAGATTTGCAAAAAGGAAATATCAGATGGAGTGATTCGATTGATGCAACCTGCAGATAAAGGTGGAATCAATCATTATCATGTAGCGTGTAAAAATAAAAAAGACACACGTATTATGTGGCCCTTGAGGGGAGGGAA
>NZ_JBMDKC010000360.1:0-391 GCF_057809515.1 Bacillus sp. FG16 | reverse complement strand
AATGAAAACCGTTCGGTTTTCCATCTCTCATTAAAAATCCACTATCTGGATCCGTAGTACTTATACGAGTTTTTTAGTGGGAGTATCACTTTCCTTTCTGGGTTTTAATTCTTTTTTTCGTGTACCTCACAATCTTCAATTACCGCAGCTTCTAGTTCATCTATATAAAACTTTGCCTTTTCTTTTTTATATTTATGTACAAACTTATTTTTATTAGCATTGGCCTTAATGTACGTAGAATCTGTCATCAGTGCACGTCCTCCCACCATCCGGTGCTCTGTCGCTTGCCTCACAATCTCATCAAAAATTTCTTCAAAAATATTTGTATGAATAAATCGGGTACGGCGATTCCAACTGATTGTAGAATGATCTGGAATAGTATCTGATAGAG
>NZ_JBMDKC010000036.1:0-48884 GCF_057809515.1 Bacillus sp. FG16 | reverse complement strand
GAAAATGTACATGATTATTCAAGTGTTAATGTGTACATTTAAACTAGCATTTATAAGATTCGAAAGAACAACAACAAGAGTACTTCGAAATATACGAAATGTCAGGTTGGGAACGCGTAACAAGTTTCACAAGATGGAATTATTTTTGCAAGGAAGTAGAGGAGGTAAATGAATTACCTGATATATACTCAGAAAAGGAGACGAGGGTACAAAAACTAAATGAGTTATTGCTATTCCTTGTTATTATATCAGCAAGTATATTACCATCAACGTATAACCTATTTTTAAGCCCAATGGAATCAAGAGTGCCAATTTGGGCGAAAGTTATGACAGGTCTTACAGGTTGTATGTGGATATACTTCTTTATAAGGCTCTCTTGGAAAATTAAGAAATTAAAAAGTGAAATATTATAATAAAAAGTAGAGTTAAAAAGAAGTTGATGTTTTAGGGGGGGATACCGGAATCAACTTCTTTTGTTTCTATATAATTGTATTTTTGTTCACTTTTTTTTATATAATAAAAATCTATATAAAGGCACAAAATTAACAGTTACGAAGACCACACACACACACATAACCCCGAAATGATAAATGAAGAAAAAATGATTCATATCGAAGATCAAAAAAATAAAAGATGACTAAAGAGGTGTGGGGTGTAATAAAAATGTTTAAGAAAAAGACTGATTTTGTGCAGGTTTAATAAATTGTTCTGGGTTTTCAACGAGTCCGCATACAGCGCATTGGACGCGGTAAGTAGGTCCTTGATAGGCCATATGAAAAGCATTCATCGTTTCATTTGTGTATTCCTCTTCTACTTGACCAGTTTGTGGGTTTAATTTGACTGGTTTTACTTGTTGCTCAAGAATATTAAAGCGAGTACGGTTCGTTTTACAGCTTGGACATAGCATTGGTTCCATATGTATACACCTCCATTTGTAGCATTTCTTAAACTCATTAATTTTATGCAAGCAAAAAAACTTTCTCAATATAAATGGGTATTTAAAGTATTCAAAATTCAGAAAAAATAAAATATAATAAAAGTACGAACTGGTTATGTCCAAACCAAATCTCCTGTTTTATGCCAATAAGCTGGGGGCCGAGAAATCGGCCTCATTTTTTTTGCTCATTACAACAAAGAACAAGGTTTTTATGAGACTTTTGTCGAAATTTTAGGGATAGATATAAAGGGGGATGTAAAATGGATTTGAAAATGAAGTACATCATTTTATATGTAGAAAAGTTTGAGGAATGTTTAAAATTCTATAAAGATATTTTACAGTTACCTATAAAAGCAGAGCACGGTACATATATTGAATTTAATACTGGAACTACTATTTTAGCGATGAATACGCGGCAAGATGTGAAAGAATTAACAGGACTACCGCTTACAGAAGGTGAATTAAAGTCTTCTCATTTCGAATTAGGATTCGTTGTTGAGAATGTACAAGAAACGATTGAGCAATTTAGAGAACAAGGAATCAAGATTTTAGTTGAACCTATTGTAAAACCGTGGGGACAAACAATTGCCTACATTGCTGATCCAGATGGAAATTATATTGAAATTTGCAGTTCATTAGAATAGAGGGAGAAAGAGAGATGGGATTTCCAAAACTAGAAACAAAACGTTTACTCTTAAGAGAACTTACACTATTAGATGCAGAAACGATGTTCCAATATTTTTCGAAAGAATCTGTTATACGTTATTTCGGGATGGATTCTTTCGAAAATATTGAGCAAGCGAAAACAACGATTCAAACGTTTAAAAATCGTTATGAAGAGGGCAGTGTATTTCGCTGGGGAATCGAGAAAAAAGGGACGGGCCAATTAATCGGAACGTGCGGATTTCATTTAATTAATAATAATCATAAACGAGCTGAAATTGGTTATGAATTAGATGATACATATTGGGGACAAGGATATGCATCGGAAGCATTACAAGCGATTTTAGCTTACGGATTTGAAATGCTGCAACTGATAAGAATCGCAGCGGTTGTATATGTAGAAAATAAAGCTTCTCAAAAGTTGTTAATAAAAGCAGGATTTCAAGAAGAAGGATTACTTCGAAAACATATGATTCAAAATGGAGTTGCTCATGATACCATTTTATATTCTTTATTAAAAGAAGAGTGGAAGAAGTAATGAGTACAAACGAACTTATAACGATTATGAAGAATCATAGGGAAAATAGATTCATTTTAGGTATAGATGGTTTAAGTCGTTCAGGAAAAACAACATTCGTAGCAAATTTAAAAGAAAATATGAAACAAGAAGGCATTCCGTTTCATATTTTCCATATTGATGATCATATAGTGGAGCGTAATCGACGCTATTATACAAACCATGAAGAATGGTATGAGTATTATTGTTTACAGTGGGATATTACATACTTAAGGCAGAAGTTTTTTCAGAAGTTACAACATGAGACAAAATTGACTTTGCCTTTTTATCAAGAGGAAACAGATTCATGCGAAATGAAAAAAGTACAGATTCCCATAGTAGGCGTAATTGTAATTGAAGGTGTTTTTCTACAGCGAAAAGAATGGAGAGATTTCTTTCATTATATGGTGTACTTGGATTGTCCAAGAGAGACAAGATTTCTACGTGAGAGTGAAGAAACGCAGAAAAACCTTTCAAAGTTTGAGAATAGGTATTGGAAAGCCGAGGATTACTATTTAGAAAGTGAAACACCACAGAAAAGAGCGAACTTACTTATACAATGATTAGAAAATAGAAAGGTGAATACAATGAATATTTTATGGGATTTTGATGGGACGTTATTTGATACGTATCCTGCATATACAATGATGCTATCTGAAGTATTAGGTGATACAGTAGATAAACAAGAAATATACAAAAACTTGAAAATATCATACTCACATGCAATTCAGTATTATAATATTTCATGCGAGCAGGAAGAAAAGATTAAAGTTTTGAAGGGAAAATTCACGCCAAAAGATATGAAACCTTTTGCAGGTGTCGAAGAGATTTTGAAATTTGCAGATAAAAATGTGATTATGACCCATAAACATAGGGCTGGAGTTATGGATATTTTAAAATATTATGGCTGGGAAAAATACTTTGTAGATATGGTTACAATTGACGATGGCTTTCCCCGAAAGCCGAACTCTTTAGCTTACGATCATCTGCATAAAAAATATAATATTGATTTAGCTATTGGAGATAGAGAATTAGATTTATTACCTGCAAAAGAATTAGGTATTTCAACATGTATGTTTCAAGGTAATTGTGATGTAGCGGATTATTCTTTATCACATTACTCGGAGTTTTTTAAGGTATTGAGTGATAGAGAGTTTTCTTTATAAAAAAGTTATTAATAAAGACTGTATCTTTCATTTTAAAGGTACAGTCTTTATTTTTTAGAGCTATTATATACCAATTGCCGTGGATTAAAGAATGATTGTCTATTTTTAGTAAAGAAATAGTCAGGTTAGTTGTTAGATAGAAATAAACTGATAGATAAAGTGATAGTGTCCATTTTATCTGCTTTTTATTATAACTAAATTATGGTTATTCATGCTAATATAAACTCATAGCTATATAGAAGGGGTGGGATTAGTATGAAAACAGAAATAGTTCCTAAAAAGAAGTACAGTATAATAAGCTATATATCTTTACTCATCGGTATTTTGTGTTTTCTATTCGTTTTTATAACGCCAACAAGGATAGCGAATGCAGGTAATATAGTTGGAGATTATATTACAATTGCCCTGACAGGTGTAGGTATCATGCTTTCAATAATCACAATGACGAAAAAAACAGAGAAGAAGGGGATTGCTATTCTTTCATTAATACTGTCCTCATCATTTTTTATATTTTGGATTATAGCAATTATCCTATTGTTTACTGGTCAAATTAGTTTTGCACCGTAATGTGAAATAAAAAGAGTCCTTTTCGTATGATAACGGGTTCAGTTACCGGAGAGAAAATATAAAATAACACACAAATTAGGGATGTAAATCACTTATGATTTAGCATCCCTTTTTTTATTGTTATTTCAGTGTTTAAGCGCTTTTATATAGTTAAATAGTGTTCTAAATAATAAGATAAATGGAAAATTTATGTTAAAATAATTATAGAGATTGTGAAAAAATGTTCTTAAACTAGCGTTCAGATTACTTTAAGAAGGTTTTTTTAAAGGAAATGGTAAATATAATATTTTGAAGGGGTGATTGTAGTGGATTAAGTGATTTTTTTAATCTTGGTTAAATACTTTGAAGATAGGGGTTTATAACTATGAATACAAAACTAATAATAGTAGAAGGGTTACCTGGATTTGGAAAATCAACCACTGCAAAGCTAATAAATGAAATTCTAAGCCAAAATAAAATTGAAGTTGAACTATTTTTAGAGGGAAATTTGAACCACCCAGCCGACTATGATGGTGTATCTTGTTTTAATAAATTTGAGTTCGATAGATTATTATCTAACAGTGGAGGTTTTAAAGAAGTGCTCCTTAAGAAAGTTCTAAAAAAAGGAAGCAATTATTTATTACCATACAGAAAGATAAAAAATGAGTTTGGTGACCAGTTTTCGGACGAATTATTTAACATTATTTTAAAAAATGATATATATGAATTACCATTCGATAAAAATGTTGAATTAATTGCTGATAAATGGAATGACTTTGCTGAAATTGCTCTAGAAGACAATAAGGTTTATATTTTTGAATGTTGTTTCATACAAAATCCATTAACTATTGGGATGATTAAATATGGTGAACAAAAAGAAAAAATGATAAATTATGTAATGAAAGTTGCAAAAATCATAGAGAATTTAAATCCAATGTTATTGTATGTAGAACAAGATAATCTTGAATTTTCATTTAGGAAGGCGTTAAAAGAAAGAACTCCAGAATGGTCCACAGGAATTATCGACTATTACACTAACCAAGGCTATGGGAAAGAACATCACCATTCAGGTGTAGAAGGAGCGATAAAAGTTCTTGAAGCTAGAAGGAATTTAGAATTAGAAATATTCGATATGTTAAAAATGAAAAAAGAAACAATCAATAATACAAAATATGAAATTGACTCATATAGGTCAATGTTAAAAGATAAGTTAGCCATACAAATGGTGAAATAGCTTTTTACACTAACTGGTGCTTTAGTTGAAGAAGGAAATAAAAAACGCTCAGAATATTTTCTGAGCGTTTTAGTTTGTTATTTCTAATGTTTATTAGCATTTTTCTCTTCCTAAACTGAACCCATTACTCGTATAAAGGACTCTTTTTATTCGGTATCTTTAGGTTGATATTCTAAAATATCCCCCGGTTGGCATTCTAATGCTTTACATATTGCTTCTAAAGTTGAAAAACGGACTGCTTTTGCTTTTCCATTTTTCAAGATAGAAAGGTTAGCCATTGTAATTCCAACCTTCTCCGAAAGTTCTGTTACACTCATTTTTCTTTTTGCTAACATTACATCAATATTAATAATAGTTGCCATATTATTCACCTCAGACCGTTAAATCATTTTCTGATTTTATATCTATAGCATCTTTTAATAGTCTTTGGAGAACGGCAGCAAAGACCGCGATTACCATTGAAGCAAAAATCATAATCATTCCGATAATAATAATGCCAGGGGCATCATCTCTCTCTGCCACGAGATAGAAAAGTGGCATACCTAATACATATAATACACTAATTGCCAATGCGCTGTACTTAATATTTTTTAAAGCTTTTACAGATAACTCTGAGAATGCGTTGTTTTTATCAATATAGTTTAAAAGCTTAAATGTTTGGTACAGTGCGAAGTAATAAGGTATTGCTGTTGCGTATAAATTGATAAATACAAGATATTTAATATATGCAATATCCGGATATAATTCTGCGGCGAAATTTCCTATTTTAGGGACTAAAAAAATGCACATAGCAAGAACAGGGATACCGATCAGAATCACAACGGTCTTTAAAAAGAGTGTTGATCCTTGTTTCATAAAAAGCACCTCATTTATTTATTATCTTATTAATTTAACATGAAATTTATTGTTAAACAATAAATTTTTATTTCTTTTAATCGAGGATTTATTGTTAAACAAGTAATTAATGAAAAGGGTGCTAAATCTTTTTTATAAGATAGATGACACATACCGGTATTTAATTAAGGAAATAAAGAGAAAGTAACTATTGTTAGCTTTATGAGAATTGGGAACTAATAAAACATATGTAGGTTGTGGAATGAAAAAGGAAATAAGGTGTATTTAAATGAATGCAAAGTTTACGGAGGAACAATCATGGTGAATTATGGTGTGAAGATGAAAAAATTACTATTAGTGGGAGCTATAATAGTAAGCGTATTAAGTACGGAAAGTATGATGAATTATCATGCGGCCAAAGCTAAGGTGAAAAAAGTAGAACACCAGCCTAAAAATATAATTATGATGGTTATGGACGGAACGAGTTCAACGGCGACAACATTGGCTCGCTGGTATAAAGGGGCACCGCTTACGTTAGATCAAATTGTAACAGGAGGTGTTCGTACGTTTTCGGCGGAATCAGCTATTACAGACTCAGCGCCAGCAGCAACAGCATTAGCAACTGGAAATAAATCGAATTCAGGATATGTAGGCGTACTACCTTCTATTGTAAATTCACCTAACTTAAAGCCAATAAAAGAAGAGGACAAGTTACGGCCGGTCGCAAACGTATTGGAAGGTGCAAAACGTACTGGTCGTGCAACTGGAATTGTTGCTACATCTGAAATTCAGCATGCTACTCCGGCGGGATTCTCGGCTCACCATGTCAATTGCAAGCAATTTGACGTAATTGCGAAGCAGCAAGTATATCAAAATATAGATGTCGTATTAGGCGGGGGAAAAGCGGCGCTGCTACCTATGAAAAGTAATGGAATCCGAAAAGATGGTGAAAATTTAGTAAAGGTGATTCAAGACAAAGGATACGATTTTGTTGAAACGAAAGATGCGTTATTGAACTCCAAATCTAATAAAATTTGGGGCTCTTTCTCAAATCATGCTCTTGCGTTTGATATAGATCGTATAGCAACAAATCCAGAACAACCAACACTTTCTCAAATGACAGAAAAAGCAATTCAAACATTATCAAAAGACAAAGATGGTTTCTTTTTATTTGTAGAAGGTAGTAAGCCTGATTGGGCAGCCCATGCTAATGATCCAATTGGGATGATTAGTGATGTATTGGCATTTGATGAAGCGGTAGCAAAGGCGTTACAATTTGCGAAGAAAGATGGGGATACGATGCTTATAGCTTTAACTGATCATGGTAACAGTGGTATCTCTATAGGGAATAGGAGTACGACAAAAGGATACAATACTACACCAGTTTCTGCATACATCGATCCATTGAAAAAGGCGGAAATGACACTTGAAGGAACTATAAATAAACTGAAATCTGATTTATCAAATGTAGAAGATGTAGCTAAACTATACGGTTTGGACAATTTAACTCATGATGAAAAAGAAAAATTAAAAGCGGCAAAAAAGAAAATGGATGTAGGACGAATCCTTACTATATTATTGGCTAATCGTGCAAATATCGGCTTTACGACAGGAGGACATACAGGTGAGGATGTATTCTTACATTCTTATGGACCTCAAAAACCAGAAGGCTTAATCCAAAATACAGACATTGCGAAGACGATGGCGAAAGCGATGGGCTTTAACTTAGAAGAAGTAACGAATAAAATATTTTTAGAGAGTGAACAAGCCTTTAAGAAAATCGGTGCAACTGTAACAGCCGACAAAACCGAAGGAGCAAACCCGTTACTCGTGGTAAAACATAATAAAGTAGAAGCACAACTATTTGGTAACAAAAATATAATTCGTATCAATGGTAAAGGGTATGAATTAGGAAGTATTATTGTAGAGAGTAATGGAAAGTGCTATGTACCAGAAGAAGCAATTCAACTATTTGTAAAGCATTCTCGTTAAAAAATTGCCAACCAGTTAAGCTAACTGGTGGCAATTTTTTGCGTTTATTCTAAATATAAGGGTTCGGATTGTTTTGGAAATTTTTCCAGATGAGACTTGTATAAACGTTAAAGGGGAATTATATTTTTTTCTTACATTAAAAAATTTCGTTTTGTAGAATAGAGAATTTATACATATAGTAAAGTCTAATGTATTATCAATTAATATTTACGAAAAATATATTAATACTTTAGAATTTCTTTAATTTTCATTATTTTTTATTTAATATTATTCGTTATATTTATAATGTGTTTATTTCAATTTATCGTATTGCAGCGCAGTTTCATATAATTATAAAGCAATCCTCAAAATAAAATCTCCACTAGAGTAAATTTATTATTTTTTTGCGTCTTTTTTATCCCGCTATTTGCCGGGCAGTAAGACCCCCACCTCAAAAATAAGCGAAAGCAAAGAAGTTAGGTGGGGGTCGGGCTGCCTGTAAAAGCCCGATTGGTGAGGGCTGATTAAAGTTTCACTTTATTTACGAAAATTATTATGCAGCTAAGAAAACTGTAGTTTATTGGATTAGAGGTATATTAGAATTTAGTTGAAGAAAGAGAGAGGGAATAAAATGAATATAGTGCATTTACGTCCTAAACAGCGGTCTAAGTATCGCATTATGCTAGGGACGTGGTATTACTCTACAAAGAGATACATTCAGTGGTTAGTAGACGGAAAAACATATGCAAAAAGGCTCCAACAAGAAAAACTACCTTGTACAGCAATTCAGCACCGAACGATATTACTTCGTAAGCTCAAAGATGTAGATATGTGGTATCAACAGAATAAGGTTGTCAATTTGAAAATTGCTGTTGAAAAACTAAATGGTATCGTCATTAGACCAGGAGAAACATTTTCTTACTGGCGTTTAATAGGTAAGCCTACGAGGAAAAAAGGGTATGTAAAAGGTATGGTATTACACTACGGATCTTTTCAAACAGGTATTGGAGGAGGTCTTTGTCAGCTTTCGAATTTAATATATTGGATGACTTTACATACACCACTGACAGTAACAGAACGATATCGTCATAGCTTTGATGTCTTTCCTGATTCTAGGCGAACTCAACCGTTTGGGAGTGGAGCGACTTGTTCCTATAACTATTTGGATTTACAAATTAAAAATGAAACGGACCAACCGTATCAACTTCACCTTTATATGACAGATGAATATTTAGTTGGTGAATGGAGAACAGTCTATCCGCAACTTTATCAATATGAAGTGTATGAGAAAGAACACTCAATTCAACCTGCATACTGGGGCGGTTATATACGACATAATGTGATTCAACGTAAAGTATATAATCAACAGAAACAGTTAATAGAAGATCAATATGTAACGGAGAATCACGCTATAATGATGTATGAACCACTATTAGCTTGTAATAATGAGAATAGTGAGTAATATGGTAATCCATAGATTAAATAGTATAGAAAATATTTAATTCTTATTTTTATTAAAAAAATATAAATCTCAGATTTACTGGATTTTAATTGTAACTAAGAACATATAAAAGTTCACTGTTATTTATAGGAGAGCCTGTTTGTTTTTCTATCTTTTGTATTTCTCTCTGCATAAAAAAATATTTCTCAACATTTTATTTGTTGAAAAAGATTGAATATTCGTATTATAACGAATATTATGTTGTTATCGGCAAAAAACGATAATTTGCAGACACTGGGGAGGAAATGCATTGAAAAAGAAAAAGAAATTAAAACCATTAGCCGTATTAACAACAGCAGCAGTACTAAGTAGTACGTTTGCTTTTGGAGGTCACGCAGCGTATGCTGAGACACCAACATCATCTCTACCAATAGATGAGCACTTAATACCGGAGGAGCGTTTGGCAGAAGCACTAAAACAACGGGGGGTAATTGATCAATCTGCATCACAAGCTGAGACGTCAAAGGCTGTCGAAAAATATGTTGAGAAAAAGAAAGGGGAAAACCCTGGGAAAGAAATCTTAACAGGAGATAGTCTTACACAAGAAGCTTCTGATTTTATGAAAAAAGTAAAAGATGCAAAAATGAAGGAAAATGAGCAGGCACAGCAGCCTGAAGTAGGCCCAGTAGCTGGACAAGGTGCAGCATTAAATCCAGGGAAATTAAATGGAAAAGTACCTACTACATCAGCGAAGCAAGAAGAATACAATGGAGCTGTTCGAAAAGATAAAGTACTTGTTTTACTTGTAGAATTTAGCGATTTTAAGCATAACAATATTGATCAAGAGCCAGGATACATGTATTCTAAGGACTTTAATCGTGAACATTATCAAAAAATGTTATTTGGTGATGAACCATTCACTTTATTTGATGGATCGAAGATTAACACATTTAAGCAATATTATGAAGAGCAATCTGGTGGTAGCTATACAGTTGATGGGACTGTAACAGAATGGCTTACTGTTCCAGGAAAAGCATCAGATTATGGTGCTGATGCGGGTACTGGGCATGATAACAAGGGGCCTTTAGGACCAAAAGATTTTGTGAAAGAAGCATTAAAAGCAGCGGTAGCAAAAGGAATCAATTTAGCAGACTATGACCAATTTGATCAATACGATCAAGATGGTGATGGAAATAAAAATGAGCCAGATGGCATTATTGATCATTTAATGGTTGTACATGCTGGCGTTGGTCAAGAAGCTGGCGGCGGTAAATTGAAAGATGATGCGATTTGGTCACATCGTTCAAAACTAGGTTCAAAACCATATGCAATTGATGGCACGAAATCTTCTGTTTCGAACTGGGGTGGAAAGATGGCTGCATATGATTATACAATCGAGCCTGAAGACGGAGCAGTTGGTGTGTTTGCGCATGAGTATGGTCATGATTTAGGTTTACCAGATGAATATGATACAAAGTACTCAGGACAAGGTGAACCTGTTGAGTCATGGTCTATTATGAGTGGTGGTAGCTGGGCTGGAAAAATTGCAGGAACAGAGCCAACGAGTTTCTCACCACAAAATAAAGAGTTTTTCCAAAAGAATATGAAGGGGAACTGGGCGAATATCCTTGAAGTAGATTATGACAAACTTAGCAAAGGCATCGGTGTTGCAACATATGTAGATCAAAGTACTACAAAATCTAAACGACCTGGAATCGTTCGTGTTAACTTGCCGGACAAAGATATAAAAAATATCGAATCGGCGTTTGGTAAGAAGTTCTATTATAGTACAAAAGGAAATGACATTCATACAACACTTGAGACACCAGTATTTGACTTAACAAATGCAAAGGATGCTAAGTTCGATTATAAGGCATTTTACGAACTTGAAGCGAAGTATGATTTCCTTGACGTATATGCGATTGCAGAAGATGGAACGAAGACACGCATTGATAGAATGGGCGAAAAAGATGTAAAAGGCGGCGCGGATACAACTGATGGTAAATGGGTTGATAAATCATACGATTTAAGCCAATTCAAAGGAAAAAAAGTAAAACTGCAATTTGAGTACTTAACAGATATTGCAGTAGCTTATAAAGGATTTGCGTTAGATAATGCAGCCTTAACTGTAGATGGAAAAGTTGTTTTCTCTGATGATGCAGAAGGTCAGCCAGCAATGACGTTAAAAGGCTTTACTGTGTCTAACGGATTTGAACAGAAAAAACATAATTACTATGTAGAGTGGAGAAATTACGCTGGTTCTGACACTGCGTTACAACATGCACGTGGCCCAGTATTTAATACAGGAATGGTTGTATGGTATGCGGATCAAAGCTTTACAGATAACTGGGTAGGCGTTCATCCAGGTGAAGGGTTCTTAGGAGTTGTAGATTCTCATCCAGAGGCAATTGTAGGGACATTAAACGGACAACCTACTGTGAAGAGCAGTACGCGTTATCAAATTGCCGATGCGGCATTCTCATTTGATCAAACGCCAGCATGGAAAGTAAATTCACCAACTCGCGGTATCTTTGATTATAAAGGATTACCAGGAGTGGCGAAATTTGATGATTCTAAGCAATACATCAACAGCATTATTCCTGATGCAGGACGTAAGTTACCAAAATTAGGACTGAAGTTTGAAGTGGTAGGCCAAGCTGAAGACAAGTCTGCAGGTGCAGTTTGGCTTCATCGATAAAATAAGGTAAAAAGAAGAGGAGCTGCCACAAGTCGGTGAAATTGACTTATGGTAGCTCTTTTCTTCTTGTGAAAAAACTCTCTGTTTTTTTATGTACTTATTGGAAAAATTCGAAATTTCTTTGATATATAAAATGCTCCGTCTGTCCAATTATAGAAGCTATTTTGGACGTAAGAAATTTGTAAGTAATGAGTAAGAAAAAAGAGATTTTTATAGTATAAAATATTTATTATAGCTACTTTTAACACCTGATACTAATAGTGTGCTATAATATGAATTAGCAACAAAAAGGAAAGGAATTAGAACAATGACCTTAGAAAATACTAAAAATTTAAAAAAACAAGTTGCTCCTTTTGAAAAATCAACGATTAAAAAAAGTGTTTGGCAACTGATCAACACAATCGTGCCATTTATTATTTTATGGTACCTTGCTTATAAAAGTTTGTCAGTTTCTTATTGGTTAACATTAGTTCCAGCACTGTTAGCCGCTGGATTTATGACAAGGATTTTCATTATTTTTCATGATTGCACCCATTATTCGTTTTTTAAAAGTCGACGTGCAAATAGAATAGTTGGAACGTGTATGGGTGTTTTAACATTATTCCCATTTGATCAGTGGGGGCATGAGCATTCTATTCACCACGCTACGAGTGGTAATTTGGATAAAAGAGGTACAGGAGATATTTGGACGCTTACAGTAGATGAATATGTAACAGCACCATTTAGACTCCGTTTAGCATATCGTTTATATCGCAATCCATTCGTTATGTTTGGGTTAGGCCCGATTTATGTTTTCCTGCTTAAAAATAGATTTAACCGAAAAGGTGCTAGAAAAAAAGAACGTATGAACACATATTTAACGAATATTTTAATCGTTGCTATTATAGGAATGCTTTGTTGGGCAATTGGATGGCAATCGTTTCTTTTAGTACATGGTTCTATATTTTTAATAGCAGGTTCAATAGGTATTTGGTTGTTTTACGTACAGCACACATTCGAGGATTCTTATTTTGAAGAAGATAAAGAGTGGGAATATGTGAAAGCGGCAGTGGAGGGAAGTTCTTTTTATAAACTTCCAAAAATTTTGCAATTTCTAACGGGTAATATTGGATTCCATCATGTTCACCATTTAAGTCCAAGAGTACCTAACTATAAATTAGAAGAGGCACACAACAATACGCTTCCTTTAAAAAATGTACCAACGATTACGCTTGCTACAAGCTTGCGTTCACTCCGTTTCCGTCTTTGGGATGAGAAAAGTAACAATTTTGTTAGCTTTAAAGATGTCAAAAATATAATTAAAAATAATGTTTCTGTTCGGGTGAAATCTGAACTATAATTGCATCGTATATAAAACTCCCCTTAATCATTTTCGATTTAAGGGGAGTTTTTGTTTAAAGAGTAGATGCCAGATAAGAAGAAAAATTAAATGATTTAAATTATAATTGAAGCAGATTAGAAAATTGCTTGTACGTAAGTACAAATATAAGTTGACAGTAAATACATTATGTTAATAAATGGAGTTGTCATTAATTTTCCGTTATGATAACTGTTCATAACGGAAAATTAATAGCAAAAGGGGGGAGTACACATGCCCATCAACTTAAAAATGAAAACAAAGTGTACTTTCTGTGTACACTTGTTTTTTCATACGCTCACGAAGTTGTTTTTCTGTTAATCGATACATAATCACCCGAGTGAATAGTTTTTTATCCTTTCCAAAATAAGCTTCTTTTATTTCATAGGACTGTCCTGGTTTTAAGGTATCCATGATGTGCTCTAAATCAACTTTGATGTACTGATATTGTTTTTTTATTGTTCCGTTTCGAAAGTATTCAGGAAATTCATTTTTGACATATATCCTATTGTTTAATTTGAGTCGCGGTATATAGTACACACCACGTTGATCCATTTTGAACAAATTATCCTTTTCCATATCGATCACACATCTTTTGTAGAGTGATAGTATCAGCATATCCCAGTTTAAGAGGTTACTTACAAAATATTTAGAATTTTTTTGTGATAATCCTCCGAAATGTAATACGGACTTTAAATACTTTCATTTATAATTCTCTATTTGTCTATACTTTTCATATCGCTGTTGTATAAGCTCTTCCGAGGATAATAGTATCATTTTTTTTAGAGATGATTCGATTACAGATTCAATCATTTTTGCCTGTGATTGTATATCATTTTGTGCTCCACCTTTAATTTCAGGAATGATTTCATCAATAATTCCTAAATGTTTTAAATCTTTTGCTGAAATTTTCATATGTTCAGCAGCTTCTGGAGCATACTTAGCGTCCTTCCATAGGATAGATGCTGCTCCTTCTGGCGAAATTACCGAGTACCATGAATACTCTAACATATGGATATGGTTACCGACACTAATGCCAAGAGCTCCACCACTTGATGCCTCTCCAATTACAATACAAACAATTGGCACTTTAAGTGTAGTCATTTCAAATAGATTTCGAGCTATCGCTTCAGAAATTCCACGTTCTTCAGACCCTATCCCTGGATAGGCGCCTATTGTATCAATAAATGTAATAATAGGGCGATTAAATTTATCAGCTTGTTTCATAAGTCTTAGCGCTTTTCTATAACCTTCTGGATGTGCCATTCCAAAATTTCTTTCTATACTTTCCTTTGTATTTCTACCTCTTTGATGACCAATAACCGTAACGGGCATTCCTTTAAATTTTGCAATACCACCTATCATTGCTTTATCATCACCATATAATCGATCACCATGAAGTTCGAGAAAGTTTGTAAACAATAAAGGTATATAGTCCAATGTCGTGGGTCGGTTACGTAGCCTTGCAATTTGAACTCGTTGAAAAGGTGTAATATTAGAATAAATTTTATCTTGCATTTTATTTAAACGTTTTTCTAATTCATGAATTTCTGACGATAAATCTACATTATTTTCTTTCATAATTTTCTTTAATTCATCAAATTTCTCTTTTAATTCAATAATAGGACGTTCAAAATGCAAACTCATTTTATCCTCCAAATGTTATGACTTACCTCACTCTAATCAAAAGGCTTAGAAATAGAATCAATAAATAATTCAAAACCATCCACAACTATTTTTTGTTCTGATTCTGATAAATTATTGAGAATACTTTGATAAAATGTAATGGATTGCTCTCTTAAGCAATTAACAGTTATGTGACCTTTTTCTGTGAGGTGCAGAAAAAGTTCTCTTCTATTTTTTTCATTTACTTCACGATAAATAAGCCCCTTTTTTACTAATTTATCTACCAATCTACTTACAGTTGAAGTCTCTAATCTAAGTTTATTGGATAGTTGCCAAACAGTTAATTTTTCCACCTCTAGTTCTTCTAACGCCATCATTTGAGAAGTTGGTAAAGGTTTTTCAAATGGTCCATTGGGCAAATTTTGAGATTCAAAAACCCCAGTTATTATAATCATTTTCTTGATATCTTTTCTTAGTTTTAAGGCATCTTCTCTTTTCAAAAAGGTCACCCTCCTACAACTATTGTATCATACATCAATTGTATTATACATGAATATGATTTTTTCACAAGCTTAACGTAAGCCAATATTACAACATGGACGAGATATTTCTTCTTGTTAAAATGGTATAAGTGGATTGTTTTCTACAAATAGCAGAACATCAATTATGTATCAGGGGCCTTTATGGGGTACCGCTCATCGAAATCAAGCTAAGAAAATAAAACTACCCCAAAAACGAAATTTTGTGACAACTTGTGGCGAAATTTCGTTTTTGGGGGGAATTCTAAATTCTTAAGTTGATGGGCATGGGGATAGTACAACATTATATCTAAAAATAAGAAAAGACTTGAACGGAGATTTCATTCATTTTTCTTGGTGTTCCGTATTCCATACACTTAAATAGGATGCATATTCTAATTCATCTGGATTCTCATGTAACATAGAAATGAATTCTAATTTATTTCCATCACAATCTAGAAAGTATACACTTGCAGCGGGCATCCACCTTTGGACAATTGGCTCTTGATTTCCTTTTCCTTGACTTCCTATCACTTCTATTCCACGTTCCTCTAACCACGCTTTAGAAGTCATTAAAGACTCTAAATTTACACCAAAAGCAAAATGTCTCGGCTCAAAGTCTTCGATATTATTTACTTCCCATAGTCCAAGCATTTGTTGTTTATTTTCTCCGACCCAAAAGAAAGCCACTCTTCTTTTGGAGAGTTTTCTTGCTAACGTTAATCCTAGCTTGTTTTGATAGAAATTTATTGCCTTTTCTAAATTTCTTACATGTAAATGAGTTTCGTATATGTTCTGTATTATTATGATCATTCCTTTCTTTATTGGTAACTACCAATTAAATAGTGAATGTAATTCTAAAGTTGAAATATGTATAAGCCTAGTAATGTACATCTATATCCGATATACCTATTTACTATTATATTGAAATTGGAATGTGATAAATCCCACTGAGGTAGTAAGTGTTTAAATGAACACTCTACTACTTTTGTAGGAGAGGGGATATATCTATTAAATTCAGATGAAATCATATTTAAATAATGAAAAACGCTATTCTTTTCGTAAGAATAGCGTTTTTTTATGTTTTTAAGTTGGTGGCCATAGGGTAGAATTTGAAAAATGAGAATTTACAAAGCTAAGAAGTTTAACTCCACAAAAAAATCGATTTCCTGTGGAGTTAAAGGAATCGACTTTTTTATTTACCTTGATGTATTAACGCAGCTGTTAACTTAATAGTAAATAAGTATAATCCACTATTTCTCCCAAAGTTCGATCAATCGACCTTCAGGATCCTTAATCCAAATAAACTTTCCAAATTCACTGATTTCTTCTTTCTTCTCAAGAGGTACACCAATATTCTCAAGATGCTTTATAGTCTCGTTTAGATTATGTACTTCGAAATTTAACATCACTTGTTGTTCTTTTGGAAAATAATTGTCATTCTCTGTAAAGAAAGAAAAGATGGTCTCATTTCCTAACTGGGGTTTAATCACAGTTCCATTCCAATCTTCTATATCAAGTTTCAACACTTCACTGTACCATTTTTTTATAACATCAAGATTCTTAGTTCTCCAAAATATTCCTCCAAAACCTTTTATCATCGTATCTAACTCCTGTCTGTCTTTAAATATATATTAAATATATCAAAACAAAACAGTGATAGTAAGCAGAATCATTAACTTATGAATAGTAAAAATAGTAATTGTTAGTATTATAGTATTTACTACATTAACACTTTCTACAACATCATTAGCAGAACTTGAAATTTTGGGAAAGGTATAGAAATGCTCATTTTTCAACCCAAAGTTCACCTGAGCAATCCAGAACTTAAAGTGTTATAAATAATTCTTTCAATAGTAGGGGGAAATGAGAGAAGGAACGATAAAAGACCACACATGAAGTGAAACGCCATGTGTGGTCTTTTATGTATCGTCAAATATTACGAAGTCTCGCTAATTTTACTTTCACTATGAGTGTTAGTAGATATTCTTTTCTTAACTTTAAAGTGATAGTAGGTATAGCAAAAGATGATAAATGGTACAGTGCAATAGATTCCAAGTCGTTGTTCTGGGATAAAAATAAGACTGATTAATATAATGCCATACAATCCAAAACCAAGAATTGGTACGAGTGGATAAAGTGGTGTTTTAAATTTTAAGTCTTCTAATTTTCCACCGTCTGCTAAATAATGTTTGCGGAAAAAGAATTGAGAAACACAAATTGACATCCAAACAATAATGGTAATGACTCCGGAAATTGAAATGAGCCATAAGTAAACCGTTTCAGCAGCTACTACGCTTGTCAAAAGAGAAAAAGCAGAAATAGCTATCGTCATGATTAAAGCGTTGAGAGGAATCCCACGTGATGATAATTTCTTTAAAAAGGCTGGAGCCATTTCGTTTTTTGATAAAGACCAAAGCATTCGAGTAGCAGCGTATAGTCCTGAGTTTGCAACAGAAAGAACAGCAGTAAGAATAACAAAGTTCATAATATCAGCTGCATATGGAATACCGATATTATCAAAAACAGCAACGAATGGGCTCTTTGTTAATCCAGCTTCTTCCCAAGGAATTAAAGCAACAAGAACAAAGATTGCTAAGACGAAGAAAAACATTGTGCGCCATATAATATTTCTAATAGAACGAGGTAAAGTTTTTGCTGGATCTTCACTTTCACCTGCTGCGATTCCAACAAGTTCTGTACCTTGGAAGGAATAGTTGACTGTAACCATTGTTAAAAGAATAGCGGCAAGTCCATTTGGGAATAAACCACCATGATTTACGAAATTTGATAATAGCGGAGCGGGTTCGTCACCTTTTAAATCAATAAAACCGAACATAGCGGCGCCGCCAAGAATAATGAAAGCGATAATGGCAGATACTTTTATACTTGAAAACCAAAATTCTGTTTCTGCATAACTACGAGCAGATAATGCGTTAATAGTGAAGATTGTAACGCCAAATATTAAACACCAAACCCAAACAGGAATATCAGGAAACCAGCGCTGCATTGTAATGCCGGCAGTTGTAAATTCAAGACCGGTCGTATTCGCCCAGCTTAACCAATACAACCATCCGATTGTAAAGCCAGTTGCAGGATTGATGAACTTAGTGGCATATTCCTGGAAAGAACCTGAAACAGGCATGGTTACAGCAAGTTCACCAAGACATAGCATAACGAAATACATTAATAATCCACCGGCCATAAAGGCAAGTACGGATCCGCCAGGTCCAGCTTGACTTATAATAAAGCCAGATCCGTTAAATAACCCCGTTCCAATCACACCACCGAGTGCAATCATGAATAAGTGTCTACTTTTCATCGTCCGTTTTAATTCATTGTTTGTATTGCTTACTTGCGCCATTGTTTTCCTCACTTTCATAGTTGATAGAATAAAGTTTGGTGTTTTTCCGTATTATGGAATGTATTCCGTGATGTGAAATCTTGTTATAATTTTCAGATAATTAAAAAGAAAAGTCAATATTTTTTTGTTTGCGTTTTCAATTCTTTGTTAGTGATATGTTTTTATTGTTAGAAAATTAAATAAATAGATTGATTTCATTTCGAATGTTTGCTAAATTGATAGTTAATTAAGCATACTAACATATTACGAGTAAAGTTGAGGCGAGTTATGGTACAGTCCATTGATCGAGCGATAAGTATTATTAAATTATTGAATTCTACAAATGAAAAAGAGTATTGGGCTATTTCTGATATAGCTGATGGAACACATCTCCCGGTTAGTACAGTACATAGATTACTTAACTCTTTAATGGAGCATGGGTTAGTTACACAAATTTCAGAGACAAAACAGTACAAAATTGGACCAATGTGGATGGAAATAGGGTTACGTCAATTGGAGAAGGTAGACTACAGATCTGTTGCAAGAGAAGTGATGAAACGTTTGGCTGCTGAAGTGGAGGAAAGTGTCTATTTAAATATTCCAAACGGAACACATTCTATTATCATTGAAAGAATTGATAGTCCTTTAAAAATTCGAGTTATCGATAATCTAGGGGAACAAATTCCACTTTCAATTGGTGCCGCAAATAAAACGATGCTTGCCAATATGAAAACGAATGAAATGGAACATATTGTAGAAAATTTACTTTCTTCATTACCAGAACAAAAGCAAATTCTTCTTAATCAAATAAAGCAAATAAAAAATGAAGGATATGCTGTCAGTTATGGTGAAAAAACAGAAGGGACAGCTTCAGTAGCTGCACCTATTATCGGATTTAATCATAAAGTAGTAGGAGCATTAAGTGTTGGGTTAATTAGTCATCGTATTAATGATGATCGACTATCTTTTCTTATTAGCAAGGTAAAACAAGCAGCTCATGAAATATCAATAAAAATCGGCAGTACATCAGAACTATAATTTTGATAGCTGTCGTCATTTTTTATTCATATACTGGAATTAGTTTTCATAATGCGGAAAAATAGGGGGATTTATATGTCAAAGTGGCAATCAAAAGAACAATTGATTCAATTATTAAGCGGTCTTGTTGAAATTCCTAGTATTACCGGTTCAGAAGCTGAAGTAATATTGCCAGACTTTGTTGTGGAACAATTATCTGAATTACAGTATTTCAAAGAAAACCCGCAGCATTTACAAAAAAATCCGACAGGGGACGGACGATATTTTGTTACAGCACTAGTAAAGAAAAGCGATAGTACAAAAAATACTGTAATTCTAGTAAGTCACTTTGATGTTGTAGATGTACAAGATTACGGAGTGTGGAAAGAAGATGCATTTAATCCTAAAAAGTTAACATCTATGTTTTATTCTCATAAAGATGAACTTCCAGACCATGTACGTGAAGATATAGAACATGGAGAATGGCTGTTTGGTAGGGGAACAATGGATATGAAATGCGGCCTTGCATTACAAATGGCAATGATTGAACAAGCATGTGAAGGAAGATTCGATGGGAATGTTCTTTTATTGGCTGTACCAGATGAAGAAGTGAATTCTGTAGGGATGAGGGCCGCTGTTCCGAGACTGTTAGATTTAGCAAGAGAGCATAACTTAGATTATAAAACGGTCTTAAACTCAGAGCCTATGTTTTCAAGACATCCTGGTGACCAAAATAAGTATATTTACACTGGCTCTATTGGTAAAGTGTTACCTGGTTTTCTTTGCTACGGAAAAGAGACACATGTAGGTGAACCTTTTGCAGGCTTAAATGGGAGTTATATGGCCTCATTAATAACAGCAGAATTAGAGTTAAACACAGACCTTTGTGATATTGTAGAAGGGGAAGCGAGTCCTCCGCCAACTAACTTACTTCAAAGGGACTTAAAAGAGGATTATTCTGTACAAATTCCACATCGTGCAGTTACATTATTTAATTTGTTTTTATTAGAAAAATCAATGACAGATGTAGTTTCATTATTACGTCAAAAAGTAACGAAAGTAGCAGAGAAAATAGAAGAGTCGTATGAAAAACATGCATATCGTTTTTCTAAATATAATCCATTTATACCACCTAATCTCAAAGTAAATGTATTAACGTATGAAGAGCTTATCACATATGCAATTGAGCAACATGGACAAGAAAAAATAAATCATATTCAATCTAATATTATAAAAAATAGAGAGGATAAAGATGATCGTGCGGTAACGATTGATTTAGTAGATAAATTAGCGATTTTATGTAAAGAAAAAGCACCGATGATTGTACTTTTCTTCGCTCCGCCGTACTATCCAGCTGTGAGTTCACGCAACAATCCTTTAATAAAAGAGGTAGTTGTAGAAATGGAAAAGTATGCACACTACAATCATAAGATTACATTTGAAAACCAAAATTATTTTGGGGGGATTTCAGATTTAAGCTATGTAGGCTTGCAGTATCCACTGGATTCAATGAGTTCGCTTGTAGACAATATGCCATTATGGGATAAAGGTTATTCAATTCCGCTTCAGGAATTAGAAGAGTTTGATGTTCCAGTATTAAATATGGGGCCGGTAGGAAAAGATGCACATCAATGGACAGAACGTCTAGATGTAAACTACGCATTTGAAACACTATTAGATATGTTACCGAAATGCATTGAAAAATTATTAGTTTCTAATAAAATTACACAATCATAGTAGGGAATAGGTAAGGGATAAAACAGAGCCTTTAAAGAAGATTCGAATTAAATTATTTTAATATAATTAAAAACCGAAACAGCCAAGCTCAATTATATATGAGTTTGGCCGTTTATCATGTAGTGAATTTTTAATTAAATTCATGTGAATTCATAGCTGACGTAATCTCTTTTATAGTTTTACTTTTTAGTTTGACCAGATAGTTCAACAGACTTTTGCGTACAACGTTGCATAGCTGAAATAATCGCTGTTCGTAATCCTTTTTCCTCTAATGTCGCTACAGCTTCTATTGTCGTTCCGCCAGGAGAACAAACCATATCTTTCAATTCACCTGGATGTATTCCTGTTTCTAGTACCATTTTTGCAGAGCCTAACACAGCTTGAGCAGCGAATTTATATGCTTGATTTCTTGGCATACCATCTAGTACAGCAGCATCTGCCATCGCTTCTATAATCATATATACATAAGCTGGTGAAGAACCACTTACGGATGTGACAACATCCATTAATTTTTCACTTACGATCTCTGTTTGACCAAAACTATTGAAAATGTTTAGTACATCTTCTAAATCTTTTTCTGTCACCATTTCATTAGGGCATAATGCAGACATTCCTTCTCCAACAAGAGCAGGAGTATTAGGCATTACTCTTACAACCTTTAATTTTTGATTAAAGGCATTTTCAGTACTTTCAATACTTTTCCCAGCAGCGATCGTAATGATGATAGCATCGTTTTTGATTACTTCTTTTATTTCATTAATTATTGATGCGTATAGGTCTGGTTTGATTGATAAAATTAAAATATCAGCATTTTTAGCTACTTTATTGTTGTCGGTAGTTGTAGTTAGCCCATATTTTTCACTAGCATTTTTTAAATTAGCAGTGTTTAAATCTGAACAAATAATATGATTTGAAGACACTATATTTTTGTTTATCATTCCGCCAATCATAGCCATTCCCATATTTCCGCAACCGATGAATCCAATTTGTTTATCCATAATAACTCAATCTTGCTCCTTTTATAATCAATTATATCGGTTTGATATTATTATCTTAGAATAAGAATAACATCCCTGTGCAATATAAAGAAACATTCTAAGAGAATATATTCCTTTTTGCAACAATAAAAGATAAAAATTAATTATATTCGACATTATGTAAATATATACACTATAATTTAAGGTTTTATGTTTATGAATATGAGTTAAACTTATATCAATTTGTATTTTCATTCAGTAGGGCAATAATTTCATACAAGTAACTTGTGGCTCTATTTATTTTTTAAAATACCTCTTGACACCGAATCGAACTATATCGCATAATATAAAAAAATTAGATCGAAAATCGTTGAAGGGAATTAGTACATATGTCTTCTTGCGAAAGAGAGTGGAATTCACCGGCTGAAAGATTCCTCGTATAGAATGTATCGAACCTATCCCTGAGTCTTAAATGAAAGTTTAGGCGTTCGCCTGCGTTATAGGCACCAAGTGGATATCTATGTATATCAATTAAGGTGGTACCGCGGAACAATGACCGTTTCGTCCTTTTTATTTTATTAAGGGCGAAGCGGTCATTTTTATTTTGCTCTTAAATACTTCAGTACTGCATTGATGAGAATAGATATAGTTGCAAAGTGGATGAAGTGTAAATTATAAAAACTTTGATTTTAGACTTGGGGGATAAAAAAGTGAAAAAACAACGAATTGTTGTAAAGATTGGAAGTAGTTCCTTGGCAGATAGTCATGGAGGCATCTCAACAGAACAGCTTTCAGATCACGTTGCTGCATTGGCTCGGTTGAAAGAAGATGGGCACGAGGTTGTGTTAATTACATCTGGAGCCGTCGCTGCAGGTTTTTCAGCGCTAGGATATCCTAGCAGACCTGTAACGATTAAAGGGAAGCAGGCTGCAGCAGCTGTCGGACAAAGTTTGTTAATGCAGGCGTACACGGAGGAATTCCGTAAATATGGCATCGTTACTGCGCAACTTTTGCTGACGAGAAGTGATTTTTCTAGAAAAGAACAATATAGTAATGCTTATGCTACTTTAGGAGAATTACTAAACCGTTCCGCTCTTCCAATTATTAATGAAAATGATTCCATCTCTTTAGAGGAGCTGACGTTCGGTGATAATGATATGCTGTCAGCTTTAGTAAGCGGGCTTGTTTCGGCGGATATGCTTATGATCTTTACGGATGTGAACGGGTTATATGATAAAAATCCTCAGAAAAATGCGGATGCAAAAAAATATTATTTTCTTCCTGAAGTTACGGAAGAAATTTCTTCTCTTGCAGGAGATGCCGGCTCAAAACTTGGGACTGGCGGTATGAAATCAAAAATCGATGCTGCAAAGACAGCACTCTCTCTTGGTGTGAGTGTATTTATCGGAACAGGACGTGGCCAGGAAAAGTTTGTAGATGTTTTGAAGGGTAAGGGGGATGGAACGTATGTCGGTAATGCTCCTCAAAAAGAAATGAAGATGAACAAGCAATGGATTGCCTTGCATTCGCTTGTTAACGGACAAATTGAAGTAGATGCTGGGGCAGCTACTGCCATCATTCAGCATGGAAAGAGTTTACTTCCAGCTGGTGTTACGAATGTATCAGGATTTTTCCAAGTGGGTGAAGTTGTAGAGGTTGTAACGCAACAAGGGCGCGTAATAGGAAAAGGACAATGCACATATAGTGCAGAGGAACTAAGAGATGTAAAAGGTATGCAAAGCCAAGATATTCAGTCAAGAGGCGAGAGACATAGTTATGAAGTCATCCATAGGGATCATTGGGTTTCACTTTAAAAAGGAGGAAATAAAAATGAATGAAGTGTTGGCAAAGGGGATAAAAGCAAAAGAGGTTGCTAGAGAACTTGTGCTTAAAACTACAGATCAAAAAAATGAAGCACTTGCTGCAATTGCTAATCAGTTAATAGTAGAAACAGCTTATATTTTAGAAGAAAACAAACGGGATATTGAAGAAGGTAAGGAGAAAGGATTTTCCGATTCTCTCCTTGATCGTCTTATGCTAAATGAACAGCGCATTCTTGATATGGCTGAAGGTATTAAGCAGTTAATTGATTTACGTGATCCTGTTGGAGAATGTGTAAGTGCATGGGAACGACCAAATGGACTATCTATTCAGGAGATGCGCGTACCACTTGGTGTTGTCGGAATGATATACGAGGCGAGGCCGAATGTGACAGTAGATGCTGCTACAATTTGTTTAAAAACAGGAAACGCAGTAATACTGCGTGGTAGTTCTTCTGCTATCCATTCTAACAAAGCCATCGTTAGCGTGATTCACCGTGCGCTTAAGCAAACTAGCTTGTCTTCAGAAAGTGTACAGCTCATAGAAGATACAACGAGAGATAGTGCAAAACAGTTGTTTACATTGAACGAGTACTTGGATGTTCTTATACCAAGAGGCGGTAAACAATTAATTGATACAGTAGTGAGAGAAGCGTCTGTTCCAGTACTTGAAACAGGTGCGGGAAATTGTCATATATTCATTGATGAAACAGCAGATAAACAAATGGCGTTTAATATTATTATTAATGCAAAAACACAGCGTCCATCTGTATGTAATGCAATTGAGACGATTGTACTTCATGAGAATTGGGCAGAGCAATATGGTAGCGAGTTGTTTTCTTCATTGAAGGAAAGAGGAGTGGAGCTACGTGGTGATAATAAAGCAGTGGCGATTGATCCTTCTATCTTACTTGCGACAGAAGAAGACTGGGAAACAGAGTTTTTATCTCTCACACTAGCAGTGAAAGTGGTTTCCACTGTTGAAGAAGCGATTCATCATATAAATACGTATGGATCTATGCATTCTGAAGCGATTATTACTGAAAACGAGGAAAATGTCAGCAAATTTTTCACCTCTGTAGATGCCGCGGCACTTTATCATAATGCATCGACTCGTTTTACAGATGGATCCGAATTTGGATTCGGAGCGGAAATTGGTATCAGTACACAAAAGTTACACGTAAGAGGACCAATGGGGCTTCCAGCATTAACTTCTACAAAATATGTGATTCGTGGAAATGGACAAATTCGAAAATAATAATAAAAGACACTCAATTGGCTTGGGTGTCTTTTATTATAAAAATTATTTACCATACAAATAGCCCAACGAGCATAGCACTTAATAAAGAAACAGCCATCCCGCTAACAAGAAGCTTCCAAACATTTTTACCGATGACTGATGATTTTTCTCCGCCAAATAATGAATTGTAAGTTCCGTAAATCATACCTACTGTACTAAAGTTAGCAAAAGAAGCTAGAAATGTTGTTGCAACCGCAACCGTATGCGGTTGTAGCGACTTTAAGTTTGATTTTAAATCCATCATTGCAACAAATTCATTCGTCGTTATTTTGATCCCCATTAATTCAGCTACATACATAGCATCACTGCCTGATAAACCAAGTAAAAATGCAAAAGGACTAAAGATAATGGAGAAGATTTTTTGAATTGTTAACCCCGTTACAAAAAAGCCTAAAATCCCATTTAAACATGCTGTTAAAGCTACATATCCAATTACCATGGCTAAAATAACGATAACCATATTCATTCCAACTAACATACTGTTTGAAATAGTAGAAAAGAAATCTTTTTTTTCATGTTTGGAAGGTGTGTAAACAACGTCTTCTTCTTTCGAAACTTCCACAGGATTTAATACATTGGCTAAAATTAATGCGTTAATACAGTTTAATGGGATTGCGCTGAAAATATATGTTGCTGGAACCATTGATAAATAAGCACCAAGAATGGATCCGCTAACGCTACTCATACTCATAATTCCAAAAGTCAACAAACGATTTTCTTTTAAAACAGATAATTGATCACGAACAACTGCAAGTGCTTCGGTGTTCCCTAAAAACATCATTTGAATGGAAAAGAAACTTTCCAACTTTGGCAAACGAGAAATCTTTGAAATAACTGCACCTACTTTATCAATAATCCAAGTTAAGATTCCGAAATAAGATAG
Organism: Bacillus sp. FG16; assembly: GCF_057809515.1. Taxonomy (NCBI): domain Bacteria; kingdom Bacillati; phylum Bacillota; class Bacilli; order Caryophanales; family Bacillaceae; genus Bacillus; species Bacillus sp. FG16. Next base: position 22,260 of record NZ_JBMDKC010000036.1, on the reverse strand, counting down.
AATATCGAAAAAAGTAATAACAAAAATGATAGGAAGTAATGCACTAAAGAAGAAATCAATGTGTGGACTGTCCATAGCGGAAGGAAATGCAAAGCGAATACCTTCGTTCGCGCATGCCAGTAGCCAACTGAAAAATGACGCAATTTTATTAATGATAATACTGCCGAGTTTCGTGCCTAACATAAACCACGTAATAAAAAGCTCCAATATGATGAGAATTACAATTGGTCTCCATTTTATATGTTTTTTATTAGGCGAACATAAGAAAACGATTAATATGACAACGAAAATCCCTAACATATTTAATATGAAATGCATGTCAACCACTCCTTGAGCTTTATTATTTGTATATAAAAAAGCTCTTATTCTTCTTAATTTAGAATGAATGTGGTTTAATTTATATTTTTGTAAATTCTAAAAATATAGAAGGGTAAATTCGATAAAAATAGAATTTAATACATAGCAAACAAGGAGGAGATAAAAATGGAGGTCTATCACATAAAGAGTAAAAAGAGGGAAACATACAACGTTCAGGTGAAATATTCGATACTTTTCGAATGTGCACTTGGCATTGCAGCAATTACTCATAAAAGGTTAATTGATACTCTTGAAAAGACTGAAAGTGAATGGAAAGGAATTAGACAATCATTAACAGATGAGATGGAAGAACACTTGCAGTTTGTAGAAGAACATAATACGTGGAAAGCATTGCTTCAGTTATTGTATGAAGAGGATTTTCAAGATTTATCGCAGTTTAATTTTAAAATTGATTTACTTTCAGAAGAAGATTTGAAGTATATATGTTTACCGTTTTTAGGAGAGAAGTATGAAGAGAAAAGACGTTTAGCTGCAATGGGAGTTGTATGTGCAATACACGAACTAAAGGAACTAACAGATGATCATCAGTTTTATTCTACTTATATTCGCTTTATATGTGATGTAGATGTACAAGTGCTGAAATCTCATTTAATTGCTGTTATGACAGGTTGGTATGAGAGTGTAATTAAGAAAGAGGAAGAAGAAATATTTTCTATATTAAAACGAGATTATGAAGCAAAAAATGAAATGAATAAAAAGATGAAGCCGGAAGAGTTTGTCGAATGGGCGACTGGCGGAGTGAACTATATGCCAGAGCCAAGTGTTCATCACGTACTTCTTATTCCGCAAATGACGTACAGACCGTGGAATATTGAAGCAGATATTGAAGATACGAAAGTATTTCATTATCCAGTTGCGAATGAAAGCATTCATCCCGAAGATCCGTATGAGCCGAATTATTTTTTAGTTCAAAAACATAAGGCTCTTGGGGATGAAGCGAGATTGCGAATTGTAAAAATGTTGTTTGAAAAAGAACGTACTTTACAGGAAATAACGGAAAGATTGCAGCTTGGAAAATCGACAGTACACCATCATTTGAAATTGTTACGTGCAGCGAAGTTAGTTGATATACATGACGGAAAATATGTATTAAGGAAGAAAGCAGTACAGTCGTTAGCAAAAGAATTAGAAGCGTTTTTGAATAGATAATATGCAACAAGAATGTACATAAAGGGAGGAATTTAAGAGAAAAGTTGGTGAGCTATAGTGAAGAGTGTATTGAAAAATCGTTCTTTCTTTTTTATGTGGATTGGTAGTGCAATCTCAGAATTAGGAGGGGCTTTCGGAACGTTATGTAATTCAATTCTAGTATATGAATTAACAGGATCGGAAATGGCTTTAAGTAGTATGTGGCTATTATATTTCATCCCATCACTCATATTGCAATTAATAAGTGGCCCATTTATTGATAAATGGAGCCGGAAGTGGATTATGATTTGTTCACAATGGATACGAGCGTCCGTATTCTTATTACCTTTGGTGATGCTAGTTACAGGTAGTATAGAAGTTTGGCACATTTATGTTGTTCAAATTGTAGTAGGACTTATTACACCACTTTATACACCTGCAAGTCAAGCAATTACACCGAGCATTGTAAGTAAAGAACAACTTCAAGATGCAAATGCGTACATTGATGGAATGACTCGCCTTATGATGTTTCTTGCGCCAGTATTAGGCGGAGTGGTCATTCATTTGATTGGAACAGAACTTACATTATCTTTCGTATGTATTTGTCTATTTGTTAGTGGTGCTTTCTTATTTTATATAAAAGAAAATAGAACGTCGCAACCTATTCGGAAAACGTGGCTAGAACAATTTCTTCACGGTTTTACATATTTTTTCACAAAACCAATCATCGTTTGGCTCGGTATATTTCTTACTTTCGTGCAATTTGGAGTTGGGGTAACGATGGTCACAAATCTTCCTTATATAAAAGACGAGCTATCAGCGGGATATGCGGAATATGGTTATTTTATGGCCGGATTCCCACTTGGCTATGTAGTTGGATCTATACTAGTCGGAAAAGTAACATATAAAAGCCGGCGTATACTTATGCTCGGAGGATTGTTTATAGGGGGACTCACATACATTTCATTAGGATTCAATCATAGTATTATCATTGCAATAATAATTGAAGTAATAGCAGGGATTTGTATTGCATTTTTCAATGTTCATAACACGACAATATGCCAACAAACCGTCCAAAATAATATGATAGGACAAGTATTTTCAGTGCGTTTATTTTTTATACGATCCGCTATGCCATTAGGTGTGTTAGTAGGGGGAATATTGAGTGAAATGTGGGGAGTAAGAGCGCTATATGTAATCATCGGTGCAATTATATGTGTTACATCTTTAATAGGGATGTTACTTCCATATTTCAAATTTTTAGATGAGGCGATAGAAAAGAAATCAGCATAATTCAAAAAATTAAAACTTTACAATTGAAAATAATTATCATAATCAATTATAATAGAAGAATACTAGTATTCGTATAACAAAGAGGGAGTGGGATATATGTTTATCGAAACGAAAACATTTACAGTAAAAGAAGGTACATCAAATATAGTTGTAGAACGTTTCACTGGAGAAGGTATTATTGAAAAATTTGAAGGCTTCATCGATTTAAGTGTTCTTGTGAAAAAAGTAAGACGCGGCGACGAAGAAGTTGTCGTAATGATTCGCTGGGAATCTGAAGAAGCATGGAAAAACTGGGAAACAAGTGAAGAACATTTAGCTGGACATAGAGCAGGCCGTGGTAAACCAAAGCCAGATCATATTATTAATGTGGATCATGCAGTTTATTATGTGAAATCATCGAAATCGGCTTATCAGCAGTCGTAAGGGTTATTGAATTTAAGGTGATAAATTTATATATAGATATCATGATGAAAAATTCACAAAATAGTTTTTTAATGAAAGGTGAGTTTAAAATCAAATGCTATAAAAAAACTTTTCGGAAAATGTTTGGGATTCCGAAAAGTTTTTTATGTTCATTTTACAAAAAATATTAAAAATACCATGAGATATCTAGTGTGAAAGATGTGTATTTAATTGAATTGCAAAATATGTCGAATAATTTTCTTGTTGAAAGTCTAGTTTTATATTTTTTTTGAGGATACAATGCAAATGTGAAAGAATTCACTAAAGGTATTCCAAATAAAAAAGAAGGGGTATTTTATATTAAGGAGGTTCCTCATGCAATTAGTAGTTAAAATGGTAGGGATATGCATAACACTTCTATTAATGCTTTATATAGGAATGGAAGTTAAAATAAATCAACCCTCATCAGAGAAAATTAGCGATTCTTTTCTAGCGGAAGATGTTAAAATGTTGAAATTTTCTTATTTATCTTATTTAAATTTGGGTGATAATTCTTCCTATTATAAAGATAATATAAGGACAATCAGTACAAACTCTGATTTATTTATGGAGTCAGAATTGAAGAAATTCAAAGATGAATTAAAGGTTATATCTCCAGAAGAAAATTATATGGATAACTTTCTATCCGATTTAGATGGCTGGAAGGTTTATTTGGCGGAAGGAGATAAAGGAGATTTTTTAAGTACATTGGGATTCTGGGCAGTTGCTTATAAAAAAGATAATAATGTTGTTATTTCGTTTAGAGGAACTGATGATTTAAGTTCTATTTCTTATGATATTGCAGCGATAATATTACAAACAGACACTGATACGCAGACTCAATTAGCGAAAGAATTTTTAAAAAAAGTACATGAGAAAATTCAAAAAGAACAGGAAATAGAACCTATTAATGTCAATTTCACGGGTCATTCATTGGGAGGATATATTGCACAAAGAATTACACTGGACATTTATAACGACAAAATACCAGGCTATTCTGTTAATGGAATGGAAATGAAATTGAACAAAACGGTTACCTTTAATGCTCCTGGTTTTAAAAAGAATTTCCTACTACATATACAAGAAACCATTACAAATAATCAATATAACGATAGTAAAAATTACAGAGTGAGAAACTATATTAATTCTGTTGATGTAGTAGGTCAGTTTGGAAAACACCTTGGGGAGAATATATATATTGATGGTTCTAAAAAATTATTTGAAAGTCACTCTTTATTACACCTTTACAAGGACATAAATTATAAATTTGGGGTAGGAAAAAAGCCACTTCTAATTGTGCTAATTGATGGAACTTTACGAGATTATGAAAGTAAAAGAGTATTAGAACAAATAATATTTATTACTTTGGGGGTATTGGGGCAATCTCTACCGTATGTAATTTTATGTATGATAGTTATTAATCTTTGTCTGAATAAATTTCACACTCCTCAGCAACCTATGAATATAGGGCATTTTTTAAATTATGCGTTATTATTTCTAATTATATGTATATTTTTGATTGTATATATGGAAAATATAATAATTAGTATTTTATGTTCCGTTTCAATAATAGTATTACTTTGGTTTTATTTGAAATCTTAAATGTTTAAGCAAAAGGTACAGTTAATTCATTATTAATATAAGAATTAAGAACAAAAGCCAAGCTAAATAATTGAAGTGACCCCCGAAAGTTAGACAGGTCGTTTCATTAGGCAGCCTCTAGGGTATGAGCCCGGTATTTTACTGGGCTCATACCCTTTAATTTTGCCTTAATTCTTTTATGATTATAGTATTCTATATACTTTGCTAATTCTTGTTTGAAATGTGTTATACTTTCAAATTCTTTTCGATACAGAAATTCCAATTTCATGATACCGAAGAAATTTTCAATAACGGCATTGTCATAACAGTTTCCTTTGCAAGACATACTTTGAGTTATGCCACAATTCTTAAGAGAATGACGGTATTGTTTCATTTGATAGTGCTAACCTTGATCAGAGTGAATGAGGAGTTTATCCGGATCGGTTACACAATAAAGGGCTTGGTCCAAGATCGTTGAAACAAGGGAATAGGTCGGTCTGGAACTAATTGTATACGTGATAATTTCACCATTAAATAAATCCAACATTGGTGATAGGTATAACTTCTCCCCAAATAACTTAAACTCCGTAATATCTGTAACCCACTTTTCATTTGGTTTTTCAGCTTGGAAGTTGCGATTTAAAATATTTGGCGCAATTTTCCCAACTGTCCCTTTGTAAGAGCGATATTTTTTCATACGAACCAGACATTTTAACCCTAATTCTTTCATAAGGCGATATACTTTTTTATGATTTACTTTGTGTCCACGATTCATAAGTTCATCACGAATACGACGATAACCATAACACCCATCGTGTTCATTATAAATAGCTTGAATCAGTTCTTTTACCTCCGCATTTGGATTAGGACGATTAAAATGTTTCATCCAGTAATAGTACGTACTACGTGGAATGTTTGCGAGTTGAAGTAACTCCTTGATAGGAAATTCATGCCTTAACTCGTAGATTACTTGCGCTTTGTCTTGTTTGGTGATTTTTCTTTGTTTTGAACTAAGGCATTCAACTTTTTTAAATATGCATTTTCCATACGTAAACGCTCATTTTCCGCTTGTAAGGCTTCGATTGATCCTTCATCTACTGGTTTTATTTTTTTATCTTTCATGGTTGGATGCCCCTTTTTCTTTGATTGTAGGGCATCCAATCCTCCTGTTTCATAAGCTATTTTCCATTTCCGAAGTGTTTCATAAGACGGTATATTGAAAAGTGCCGCTGTTTCTCTGATAGATGTCCCGTGTTCATTCATATAATAAAGTACATCTAGTTTATACTGGGCTGGGTAGAATGTATAGCACTTTTCAAAGACCTTTTCACCTGAAGACTCATATCGTCTAATCCACTCACGAAGTACGCTAGGGTTAACTCCTATAGATTTAGCAATTATTTTTCCACTTTCTGTACCATCTAAATATCGTTTCACCGCTTGGATTTTTTCTTTTGAAGAAAATTTAGCCATAAAAAATGCACCTCCAATTGTTAGACTGTGTCTAACAATTGGGGTGCACTTCAAATGTATAGCTCGGCTTTTGTTCTTAATTCTTCACATCATCATAAAGTTCAAGCGCCTCTTTCACATTCAATCTATTCTTCACAATACCATGTATTGCTTGAATCATCGCAGCTGGGTGCTCAGATTGCCATATGTTTCGGCCCATGTCTACTCCGATCGCGCCTTCTTGCAGTGCATTGTACGTAATGTTTAATGCGTCTTCGATTGAATCTAGTTTTGGGCCACCCGCGATGACAACTGGGGCAGGGCATGTGCTCGTTATTTTTTCGAATCCTTCGCAGTAATACGTTTTAATAATATCAGCACCCATTTCAACACATACGCGGGAAGCAAGTGCTAGAAAACGAGCTTCACGTTTTTGTAATTCCTTTGCGACTGCGGTAATACCGAGTACTGGTAGGCCGTAATCGTGAGCTTCAGAAACTACATTTGCGAGATTCGAAACAGTTTGTGTTTCATAGTCTGATCCGACAAAAACAGAAACGCCAACGCCAATTGCGTTTTGCTTCACTGCTTCTTTTACAGGTGTAACAATTGTTTCATTCGCTAAATCTTTACCAACGACAGTAGCGCCGCCAGATACACGCATAACCATCGGTGTACTGCAGTTTTCAGGAATACAGGAGCTAAGTACACCGCGCGTTAAAAAGAGGGAGTCTGTATAAGGAAGTAAGTTTTTTACTGTTTCAAGTGGTTGTTCTAGTCCGTGAATTGGTCCTAAGAAATATCCGTGATCTATTGCTAACATAACCGCTCTACCATCAGGTAAAATTGTATTTAATCGATTTTTAAATCCCCAAGTCATTCGAAATCACTCCTTCGTTAATGTTGGATTTTCCGTTTGTACCGTATCTTTATTTGGTAAATGTGGTGACTTTATAAAAACAGCTTTAAAAGGTTTATCAGAATGGTTAATCAGATAGTGAGATTCATGAGGGCGAACTTGCAGGACATCACCTTGTTTAATCGGAACTCTTTCGTTATTTACATAGAAGTCTATTTCACCTTCTAACGCATAAAAAACTTCTTCACACGTTGTATGATAGTGATTTTGAAACTCTTGCCCAGGCTGAATGACAACAAGACCAAGATCAATATTCGGGCCTTGTATTAAATATTTCGGCCCGTTATCACCGAAGCGATAGGAGAAATCATTTTCATTCGCTTTTAACATACAGTTCACTCCTTTATGTAAATGAGTTACAGTGCACCAGGTGCAATCCACATATGTGTTGTAAGTCCTTTATCAGCTAAAGCGAGCTGACTGCTATACACGGTTTTCCATGTTTCATAGAATTCCTTGTATAGCTCGTGATTTTCAGTGATTGGTTCAAATGTATTTTCCCACTGTACAAATTGTTCGGCAGTCTCTTCCATAGATGAATATATGCCAGCGCCAACTCCAGCAGCAATCGCAGTTCCTAAAGCAGCTGCTTCTTTCACAACTGGTACTTTTACAGGTATGCCGAGTACGTCTGATAGAATTTGTGGCCATAGTTTCCCTTTAGCCGCACCGCCAGCAAAAACAACTTCAGAAGGGAATGTACCAGTAAGATTTTCAATTAGTTTTAAGTTTCCAAGTGTAACGAAGGCCGCATTTTCTTCAATAGCACGGAACATTTCCTTTTTTCCGCATTTGTCAGCGTCTAAACTTAAATTTAAGAATGAAGGTGCGGCATGACGCCAAGAAATGTAGTTCATAACGTTTGAAAAAGTAGGGATAATACCATATGAACCTACAGGTACGTCTTTCGCTTGTTCTTCTAATAATTCATAAGCGTCTACACCGAGTTTTTCAGCGAACTTTTTTTCTTCTTGGCAAAAAGCGTCTCGAAACCAACGCATAACGAGGCCAGGGAAAAAGGCAATCGTTTCATATTGCCAAAGGTTCGGAACGACGTGACAATTTACTCGAATTGCAGCATTTGGATCCGTTGTTGACTCTGTAATATTCACTTCCTGTTGCCAAAAGCTGCCGCCGCATATTAAAGTTTGATTTGGCTTTACGACTCCAGTCCCGAGTGCTGCCATTTGAGCATCACCGCCGCCAGCGACGACAGGAATCCCTTCAAGTAAACCAGTTAGTGCTGCACACTCTTTTGTAACATTACCAATCACAGTGCCAGCTTCATTTACTTTTGGTGAAAATGGCAACGTTATACCACATTCTTTAGCGACATCGTTATCCCAATTTCTATTTTGTAAATCAAAGATTCCGGACGTACAACCGTTGGAAGGGTCGATTTGCAGTACGCCGCTTAATTTATACAAAATCCAATCATTTAACATCGTAAAGGAGTGAATATTGTTGTAGACGTCTGGTTCATGTTTTTTAATCCAAAGTAGACGTGGTAAAGCACTCAATGAAAAAGTTTGCCCAGATTTTCTGTATAAATCTTCTTCAAGATGTGAGCGGATTTCTTTTAGCTCACTAACTTCAGCGGATGCACGGCCATCAACATTTGCACATGCCCATATTTCTTGCCCATTTTTATTATATAAAACAAAACCTTCTCGCATACTTGTAGCGCTAATAGCTTGAATAGAAGAGGGAAGTATATTACTTTTTTGCAGAACTTCTTTCGTACACTGTTGTACAAGTTGCCAGTTTTCTTTTACATCAAAATTCATAGAACCGGGGTAACGAGGATCAGTTTTATGAACCCATTCTTTTTGGCTTACTGCAATTTGATTGCCATGTAAATCAAAGAGAACAGCTCGTATGCTTCCTGTACCAGCATCGAAAGCTAATAAAGTAGACATTAAGAATCACCTTCCTTTCTTAATAAGGAGAGCGCAGTTTCTTCATCAGTAATTAATGTATGAATAAATCTCCCTTTTAAAGCCCCATAAATGGCATCTATCTTTTGAGTACCTCCAGCCACACCAATGACATGCTTCATACTGCGAAGAATCGTAAGTGGTGTGCCAATTAGACGATTATGATGCGAGAGCTCTAATAACTCACCATTCGTATTATAAAACTGTCCTAAAATATCGCCCGCCCCATTTTGACTTCGAATATATGTCATTTCACGTAGCGTTAATTTTTCTTCTTTTACAATCGTAGCGTCTTGAGATAACCCGCCAATACCGACAACTGCTGTATGTGCAAGTGAAGCGACATGAAGCATATCTTTCACACTTGGTTCTGATAAAATACTTTGTGCCATTTCAGTAGAAGATGCTAGAAAAGGAGTAGGAATAATATGAAGATCACCTTGCATGTAGTGTAAATAGTTTTGTTTTCTTGGAAGATAGTGGTTTACTCCCCCTGTTAGCGTTACGAATGAAAGATTAATAGAACTTTCAAAATGAATGTTTTCTAGCATTTTACTTATTGTTTCACCCCAGCCGATGCCGAGTAAATCACCTTGTTGGAGATGAGTCTCTAAATATTGTGCAGCGGCTTTTCCGAGAGAAGTAGCATAATTGGCTATTGGAGTAGGGATAATAAAGGCATCTTTCAAGTGGAACTTTTTCATTAAGTCACGTTCAATGCTCAAGCAATGCAAACCGGTCCCTTTTACGTGAAATGTAACGATACCTTCACTGCGTGCCTTATCTAATAACCGGACGACTTTATTTCTTGAAATATGAAGAAGTGAAGCAATCTCTTGTTGTGTTAATTGATCTTTATAATAGTACCAAGCTACTTTAGTTAATAAATTTTCTTCAAAGTTCAGCTGTGACATACTCTTCATCCCTTTCAACAATTGACCAATGCTTAAACATATGTGTCACATATTTTGTTTATTCCAGTTGAAACGATTAATAGTACATTGAAAAAAGTGTTCTAGATATAAAAAAAGGAATATACAATGCTACAAAACAAGTAGAACAAATAATCATTTTCTCAAAAAATGTTCTGGATAAAGGCAGGTGACATCATGTGGAGAACGTACCTTTATTACAAATAAAGAAAATGAGTAAGGCGTTTTTAAATCAACTTGTATTAAAAGAAGTGAACTTACAAGTAGAGCGTGGAGATATATACGCTTTAGTGGGGGGGAATGGCGCCGGGAAATCAACATTAATGAAAATATTAACGGGGTTATATTCGTATGATGATGGAGAGATGTATGTAAAAGGAATGAAGCAACAGTTTTCAAATCCGTCAGAAGCACATAGAAAAGGTATTTATTTAATACCGCAAGAACCACTCATTTTTCCGCATATGACTATTGAAGAAAATATATGTATCGGGTTAAAAGAAAAGAAAAAGAAACTAAGAGTACAGATTCAGCAATTGATTAACAGTCTAGGGTGGGATATTGACCTTTATGAGTTAGGAGCATCATTATCCATTGCGCAGCAACAGTTAGTAGAAATCGTTAGAGGATTAATAAGAGAAGCTGAGATTCTTATTCTAGATGAGCCAACATCGACATTAACAACACACGAAATTAAGAGTCTTTTTGTGTTGATGAAAAGTTTACAAGAAAAAGGAATTGGGATGATTTATATTACGCATCGTTTTCCAGAAATCTTTGAAATTGCCAACAAAGTAGCAATACTACGTGATGGAATGATTGTAAGCCAAGGTGATGTATGTGACTATACATATGACATGCTAATGGAGGGACTATTGCCAAAAGGATATAAACAGAAAGAGAAAATAGAAGTAGTTCAAGAGACAGCAAGGACGAAAAAAATATTAGAAGTGGTTGATATAAATGGTCACGCATTCGAAAATATATCATTTACTGTACATGCGGGAGAGGTTGTAGGTGTTGCTGGCATTATAGGATCTGGCAGAACGGAATTAGCAGAAGCGATATTTGGATTGAAAACTATAAAATCAGGGTCTATCTTATTAGATGGAAAATCAATTGATACGTGTTCTTTGCATAAAAGGCTAGACGAAGGACTAGTTTATGTGCCAGAGGATAGGGCGAGGAATGGAATTTTCTCAATTGCTTCTGTTAAAGAAAATATTGCAGCAGCAAGTTTATATCAAAATAATCGCTTTTTTATAAATCAAGAAAAAGAAAGCGCTTTAGTTAATTTGTTTATAGAACAATTCCGAATTGTTGTACAGAATATGAATGAAGAACTCGCATCTTTATCGGGAGGTAATCAGCAAAAAGTCGTACTTGCGAAATATCTCGCGTGTAATCCAAAAATCATTATTCTTGATGAACCGACTCGCGGAATTGATGCGAAAGCAAGGCTTGAAGTGTATGAGACGATAGAAAAAATGAAAAGGGAAGGACTTGCAATTTTATTAATCTCTTCAGATGTTGAAGAAATTGTTCAATTAGTAAACCGTGTATATGTAATGAGAAATGGACGATTTGTTTCTCATATGGAAAAAGAACAACTGAGTGTGAATGAAGTTACACGCCTTGCAAACGGAGGTGTAGCGAAATGAAACGTATGTTAAAAATGCATGAAACGTCTATCATACTGTTACTACTAATGTATATAGCTATTGTAGGAATGATAAACCCTAGTTTTATTCAATTTAATTCATTATCTTTAATGATGAAATCTAGCGTTATTTTAGTCGTGCTAGCAATTGGCCAATCGTTCGTCTTATTTACGAAAAATATAGATGTATCAGTTGGTTCAAGCATGGGGTTAAGTGCAGCAGTTTGCGGAATGATGTTAACGAATGGGGATAGTGCATTCTTGTCGATATTTGTAGCTATTATACTTGGGGCCATTATCGGTTTCGTAAATGGTATTGGAGTTGCGAAGTTTCGGGTACCAGCCATTATTATGACATTAGGCATGTTAGGAATTGTTAGAGGTGCAATGTTAATTTTCACAGGCGGGAAGTGGATTGAAGATATTCCAAACGATTTTAAGCAGCTGTCATCTATCATCATTCTTGGTTTACCTATAACTGTATGGTTCGTTTTTATTATTTTACTACTACTATACTTCTTTTTAAGAAAAGTGCCATTGGGAAGATACTTTTATGCGGTAGGTGATAATGAAGATGGCGCGAGGCTTATTGGTATACCTGTTAATAAAGTGAAGATATATGCGTTTATGATTTCAGGCATAAGCGCTGCGCTCGCTGGTTGCATATTTGTTATGAATATCGGGTTCGTCCCAAATCAAACAGGTACAGGATTAGAATTACAAGTAATCGCAGCCGCTGTACTAGGAGGAATTCATTTAAAAGGAGGAACAGGTTCTATATTTGGAGCCGCATTAGGAGCATTGTTTCTAGAAGTGATAAGCAGCTCACTCGTCTTTTTAAAAATACCAGCATTTTGGAATAATGCCATTTCAGGCTTTTTATTATTACTCATCATCATATTAGATAGTGTTATGAAAAAGTGGAAGGCAAAAAGGAGGATGAATCTATGAAGTATTTATATAGATGGGAAGGGGTTCTAATTGTATTACTTCTTATAGAATTCATCCTTTTTAGTTTTATAAATAGTGATTTCTTAAATATTAGTAATCTCCTTTTTAGTACAAATGATTTCCTATTTATCGCAATTGCGGCGATACCAATGACTTTCGTTATTGTAACAGGAGGAATTGATGTATCGGTCGGATCAATAATGGGGCTCACTTCGATCTTGATTGGTGTACTTTGGATGAACGGAATACCTATTTTGTTTGCTGTCATAATCGCCCTAATAATTAGTTGTTTAGCAGGAGCTTTAAATGGACTCATTATAAAAATGACAGATGTAGAACCACTAGTCGTTACACTCGGAACGATGTTTTTATACGGAGGAATTGCGCTTGTCATTTCAGGAGGGGCGGGTGCTTCTGGATATGAAGGGATAAGCGGTTTACCTGATACTTATGTACAACTAGCAAATGGTAGTTTTATAGGAATACCCAATTTATTATGGTTACTTATTTCATTAACAATTGTATACACAATTTTGTTTCACCGAACGATATATGGACGCTACGTAAAATTAACAGGTGCGAATGAAAATACAGCAAAATACACCGGGATTAAGACGAAGAAAGTAGTAATCATTGCTTACATACTTTCTGGGTTAGGAGGTGGATTAGGGGGAGTTTTCTTAACTGCATATTTCGGTTCTGCACGTGCTGATATAGGAAGTGAAACAATATTACCAATCATTACAGCAGTCGTATTAGGCGGGACACTTATTACAGGTGGAAAAGGAAGTATTTTCGGTACTGTACTTGCAAGTATTTTTATAGGCCTTATGCAATATGGCCTACAAATGACAGGCTTAACAAATGAACAATCAAATGTCGTAATAGGTATTATCCTTATTCTTTCAGTTATTATGAGACATTTCAAATTACATCAATTTTTAGCGGGGAAAAGACAGAGTTGGCATAAGGGGGAAATGTAATGAAGAGAAAACTAGGGATTGTATTGATTGTATGTATTTGTTTAATAGGTTTAATCGCTTGTTCCAGTCAAACGGCAGATAAGAAAAAAGCGGATGATGTGAAATTTGCATTTATCCCGAAATTAACTGGAGTTGGCTTCTTTACATCGGGCGGTGAAGGAGCAAAGGAGATGGGAGATAAGCTAGGCGTACAAGTGAAATATGATGGGCCGTCTGAAGCGAGTGTATCAGGGCAAGTAAAGTATATAAATAATTTTATTAACCAAAATTATGATGCACTTATGGTTTCCTCTACATCAGTTGATGGTTTATCGCAATCATTGCAACGTGCTAAGAAAAAAGGAATGACTGTCTTAACGTGGGATTCTGATGTGAATCCCAAAGACCGTTCTTTTTATATAAGTCAAGGGACACCAGACCAACTTGCTAACTTATTAATTGAAATGACTTCCAAGCAAATTGGAGATAAAGGGAAAGTAGCGTTCTTTTATTCTAGTCCAACAGTAACGGATCAAAACCAATGGGTAACGAAAGCGAAAGAAATTATTAAAAAGAAATATCCGAACTGGGAAATTGTAACGACGCAGTACGGTGAAAATAATGCACAAAAATCTTTATCCGTAGGGGAGAACATATTAAAAACGTATCCAGATATTAACGCAGTTATTTGTCCAGATGCAACAGCACTCCCAGCCATGGCGCAAGCAGCTGAAAACTTAAAAATGGATAAAAAAGTAGTGGTAACTGGATTTTCTACACCGAACGTTATGCGTGATTATGTAAAACGAGGAACAGTACAACAATTCGGATTATGGGATGTCAAACAGCAAGGTGCGTTGGCAACTTATGTAGCAAATGAGATTGTTGTAAAAGGAAAGAAGTTAAAAGTAGGGGATAGCTTTGAAGTAAAAGGAATCGGAAAAGTGAAAGTAGAGCCAAACTCCATTCAAGGATATGATTATGAGGCAGAAGGAAACGGAATTATCGTATTGCCAGAACGAGTTGTATTTACGAAAGATAATATTGATAAGTATAATTTTTAGTAGACAAAAAAAACGTCCGAATATATCGGACGTTTTTTTTATTTCTTCATTAATTATGAACAGTTTCTTTTTCGTTTAATCCAAGTGTACGACCAGTCGAAGTGTGAAGATCTTGGAACAATCTTGGATTTTCAGTTAGTGAAATGCCATATGAAGGAATCATTTCTTTTATTTTTTCTTCCCATTCTACCATGCGGCTTGGGAAACATTTTTCTAATACTTCAAGCATGACGTGAACAGCAGTAGAAGCACCTGGTGATGCACCTAGTAATGCGGCGATTGAGCCGTCAGCTGCACTTACTACTTCTGTACCAAATTGAAGTGTTCCTTTACCGCCAGCATCAGTATCTTTAATTACTTGTACACGTTGTCCAGCAACTACAATATCCCAATCTTCACTTTTCGCGTTCGGAATGAATTCGCGTAATTCTTCCATACGTTTTTCATGTGATAACATAACTTGCTGAATTAAGTATTTTGTAAGTCCCATTTCTTTTACACCAGCGGCTAACATCGTTAAGACGTTATTCGGTTTTACAGAACCGATTAAGTCAAGATTTGAACCTGTTTTTAAGAATTTAGGTGAGAAGCCTGCGAATGGTCCAAACAGTAAAGCTTTTTTATTGTCTATATATCTCGTATCTAGATGAGGTACAGACATTGGCGGAGCACCAACCTTAGCTTTACCGTACACTTTCGCATGATGTTGCTCTACAACTTTTTGGTTTTTACATACCATAAATAGTCCACTTACCGGGAATCCACCGATATGTTTTGATTCAGGGATACCAGTCTTTTGAAGTAGAGGTAGGCTACCGCCACCGCCGCCAATAAAGACGAATTTAGCAGTATGATGCTCAATTTTACCACTATTCATATCGTGTACTTTTACTTCCCACAAACCATTTTTCGTGCGCTTAATATTTTCGACACTATGCTTGTAGTTTAGCTCGACATTTTTTGTTTTTAAGTAATCAAACAACATACGTGTTAATGCACCGAAGTTAACATCTGTTCCAGAGTCAATCTTCGTTGCCGCCATCGGTTCATTAGATGTGCGGCCTTCCATAATGAGTGGAAGCCATTTTTTTAATGTTTCAGGAGCATCAGAAAATTCCATTCCTTGAAACAGTGGATTTTTTGAAAGCGCTTCAAAACGGTTTTTTAGAAACTCAACAT
The DNA here is from genome assembly GCF_057809515.1 of Bacillus sp. FG16. Taxonomy (NCBI): domain Bacteria; kingdom Bacillati; phylum Bacillota; class Bacilli; order Caryophanales; family Bacillaceae; genus Bacillus; species Bacillus sp. FG16. The sequence continues at coordinate 6,383 of NZ_JBMDKC010000036.1, read as the reverse complement.
TTTTTTCCCCTTGTACTAAACTCATATGAGGTAGTGGCATAATAAAATCTTGTGGATTACGAATTAATTTGCTCTTTACAAGATATGCCCAAAATTGTCTTGAAAGCTGGAATTGCTCATTCACTTTTACAGCCTTACTAATATCTATAGATCCGTCAGCTTTTTCGGAAGTATAGTTCAGTTCGCATAGCGCAGAATGCCCTGTACCTGCATTATTCCATTCGTTAGAGCTTTCTTCCCCGGCACTTGCGAGTTTTTCAAAAACTTTAATTTCCCATTCTGGTGCTAATTCTTTTAGTAATGAGCCTAACGTTGCACTCATAATTCCTGCACCAATTAAGATAACGTCTGTTTTTTGCTGCATGTTGCTCATGATAATCTCTCCATCCCCTATATTGGCAAAAAAGTGTAGGTGTTTTCTATGTCTAAGCCGTAAAAGAGAAACACCGCCTAGGCCCCACCTAGGTGTATACCTTTTTTGTCTCAATTATATAACCATCTCATACTCTATTATAATAATTAATAGACTAAAATATCTAGTGTTATCTGATAATTTTAAACTATTTAACGTTTTATTCGCTAAAAATCTTATTTAACAAGCTCTTTTAAGGTGATAAATAGAAAAAAATTACAGTTTGAAATTATCTCGAAAAAGCTTACGTATCCTTAAGTGACTAAATCGAGTACCTTTTTATAGGATTATTCTTTCTATAACGGTAAGATTATTCTGAAAAATAAAAAGGAGGGACTCTAATGTGTACAAAAGAACAAATTTCAAACTTATTTCGAAACTTTTCAATAAAGGAATGTAAAGGGTCAAGTGATTTATATGAATATTTATCAATGAAAATTGCTGAAGATGAGGAAGTACTTACACTATCGTCCTATGCTCAGGTAGGTCAACCAGTCCCAAACTTACTATTAGGTGCAGTACATTATTTATTGCTAGCAGGGAAAGAACATCATTTAAAAACGTATTATAGTAGTTTAGTTGAAAATGCTGATACAAATTTAGATAAAGCTTTTAATCATTTTAAAGATTTCTGTAAAGAGTACCGAGAAGAAATCATTACTTTGTTACAAACGAAACTCGTTCAAACAAATGAAGTAAGAAGGTGCGCATACTTATACCCAAGTTTCTGCTACATATTTAACAAAGTGAAGAAGCCGTTAGCGTTAATTGAAATTGGGACAAGTTCTGGGTTGCAACTGTTCTGGGACCAATATAGTTATTCGTACGGGACGGATGAAATGTACGGAAATATAAATTCAAATGTGCATGTAACTTCTGAAATAAGAGGGGAGAATGTACCGCATTTTCTAAAAGAAAGCCCATCTGTCGTAGAAAGAATCGGACTGGACTTACATGTGAATGATTTACATAATGAGGAAGATTATTTATGGTTACGTGCTTTAATTTGGCCAGAACATAAAGAAAGGCTTGAGATGTTTGATCAAGCTGCATCTTTAGTGAAAAATGAATCTGTCCAATTCATAGAAGGAGACGGTGTAGAGCTATTATCATCTATTATTGAACAAATAAGTGAAGAAGCTGTTATTTGTATTTTCCATACACACGTCGCAAATCAAATACCAGAACAAGTAAAACATAAGTTAGAAAAACAAATACAAGAAATTGGCGCAAAACGTGATGTATTCCACCTTTATAACAACATGTGGGATCGTGACCTTCATATTGATTATTATATTAACGGAAACGAATATCGTGAAACGGTTGGAGAAACAGAAGGGCATGGGAGATGGTTTAGCTGGAAGATTGGAAATGAGACGCTTATTTAGATTAATATGGGTGCTCTCACTTGTAAAAGGTTCAAGCATTGACTAAATGACTAAGGAATAAATTTATTAGTACCATACAAAAAATGCTTGGGAGAAATCCTAAGCGTTTTTTGTATTACATTTAAACCCCATAATGGATCATGTACTTTTGTTCTGCTGTAGCTTGTTCAATTTTTGAAGCTAACTCATTCAGCTCATCAGAATTTATGAAGAACTTTGAAGATGTAACTGTTTCATAGAATATTGCTAATGATTCAGGCGGGATAATTGTAATACCGCAATAGGCTAAACCGTATTCCTGATTTTTGACTGTATGGAAGTAGGTTTTCATAATTGATAAATTTTGATTTAAACTACTGATAATATCATCATCAACAGAAATACAATGATATTTCTCTGGTGTATAATCTTCGTAATTTTTTTGAGTAGTAAAATCGTCAATTATTCCAAAATCATGGACAGATGCCATCATTATCATCCTTTCAAATTTAATAAAGTGATTTCTATTAAAGTAAAATGGTCATTCGTTTAAGTGTAATAGAAATAGTTATGTAGTTCATAAAATATCTTCGGTTCTTCTTCGTGAAGACAGTTTATTTATCGATAAACTCATCGGGAGCCCAAGTGACGATTTCATTCCCAGGTGTAGCGACTACAAGCCATTGCTCACATAGAACACCAGCTTGCCAACATTCATAATAATCATGAAAACCATTTAAAAAAATAATTTGTCCACTCTCTAATGTAATAATTAAATGAGGGCTTTCTAAGCCGAGTTGTATATCGGTAACTTTTTGTCTTCTTATCTTAAATATTCTTTCATATTCTTCTTCCTCAGAATAAACTTCAAATTCAGCTTCATTTAATGGGTATCTTTTTTGAGGTTTATTAAATAAACACCATTTGGATTCGATATTGATATATAATTGTCCGTCATAATCAACTGAGTCGTGAAAGTTTGTGAAATGAATCTTTATAGCGGCTGGAGAAATACCAAATTGTAATCCATCAACTTGTGATCCGATGAATAGATTTTTTAACACTTTTTCAGCGTAAATTTTATCCTCTTGATTCATTCTTGAAATCCTCCTTTTCTTAAAAATATACCTTATATTTTTATTGTAATAAATAAATTTTCATGTAAAATGAACCTTTTGTGAAAAACGAGCGAATATAGTGTGAAAGATCACGAGAGGGGAATGAAACTTTGGATGAAGTACAATTAAAAGAATGGCTATATAAACGAAAGTATGTTATCCAAAAAAGAGCTTGAGAAAGTTTTACTTTCGGTGATTGAATAGTTATTCGGTATAAGTGATTGATAATTATATTATGTAAACTTACTTTTACAAAACATCCATTTTTTAAAATGGATGTTTTGCATTTAGATAGATTAGGTGGAGTATATAGTTTAAAAAAGCGGAATACTTTGCGGAAAGTTAAAGACATTTTTCGGATCATATTTCGCTTTTACTTTCATTAATCGGTCAAAGTTGCAACTGAAGTATGCATCTGGCCAATTTTTAATGTAAAGGTCAGGCGTATTAACGTAGACACCTTTTGTAAAGGGGAGCATTGCCAAACGGAAATCTTCAACCCATCGAATACTTCCACCAGCACCTTCTGGTTGCCCCCAAGTAGCGAATATTGACATGTTTGATAGTGCTTTTCGGTAAAAATAAGCAGTCGCCTCATTTGGCACTTCAGCAACAGCACCGCCTAATCCGTGGAAAAATACGGAGGTGGTGGAAAAGGGAGGTGCATTATTAATAAAGTGATCGATAATGGATAGTCCTTCTGCTGGTAATAGTTCATATACATATGGACCAACACTTTTAAATGGTAAAGGTGTTGCAGGTTGCTTCTCAGCTATTTTCGCTGCTGCTTCTGCCCATGGTATTTCTTCGATAGTTACTTGCATTGGTGAACCGGCTTCTAGTAATGGCTGTAGTAGCGACTGCAATTCTTGTACAGAACCGAGAAATACACCTTGCATTAATAATGATGGTTCTAATCCTGCAGACATAAAAAGAGTAGTTGTAAGTCGTTTATTAGCGCAAGGTAGCGTATATTCTTGCCAAGAGGTTAATACAGGTTTTAAATCTGATATCCCCCAGCTTATTTCTGCAAATCCTACCGTATTAATTTTATGTGTTCGAAACTTAAACGAAGTACATATTCCAAAGTTACCACCACCAGCACCGCGCGAAGCCCAATAGAGATCGGAGTTACACTTGGCGTTAGCGCGTATTATACAACCATTCGCGTCTACCATTTCTAATTCAAGTAAATGATCGAGAGTCAATCCAAACGGACGAGAGAGAATACTATGTCCGCCACCTAAAGTAACACCTGCAATCCCGGGAGTAGGACAAACACCACTCGGCACAACTAATCCTTCAGCTGCAAGTGTTTCAATTAAAGAAATATTTCTCCATCCAGTCCCAATAGTTACAGTTCCATTATTGTGATCTATTTCTAATTGTTTCATTTCACTTACATCAATTACAAGACCAGCATTACTGACGGATAATGCCTCATAATTATGACGTCCAGAGCGCATGCGTATAGGAACGTTATGTAGCCTTGACCAGCGAACGGCGTTTACTACATCCTGTGTATTTTGAGCAAAAACAATGATTAACGGAAATTTGTTGAAGAATGTATTGAATTCTTCACGCGCTGAATTATAATCAGGATCATTAGGTGTAACGATACGACCAGTAAGTTCAATTTTTTGATTATTCATTTCAGTCATCTCTCCTTGACGTGAAATATTTATAATGTGGAAATACAGAACATAAAGAAGAACTGATAATACTTTATAAGTAAATGAATAAAGGAAGAGGATTATTCCAATAAAGAAAAAGGCAGTGCTACATAAGTAGCACTGCCTTTTTGTAATTATATGTATGTGCTCAAAATTTCCCCAGATAATCCATCAATCTCACAAACTTTCTCCGATGTAAAACCTACGCTTAGTAAAATTTTACGAGAAGGGATATTATTTGGATCGATCATTGCTTTTAGTACGTTTACATCTGTTTGCTTCGCTATTAAAGCTAGTTGTTAATTTTTGATTATGTACGTACATACAATGTGTAATTAAGTGAATGATCAACATAGTAATTACAGAAAGGGTGAATGAAGCGTATGAATCAATTTGAGCAAATGATGTACGTTGGTGTCATCATGTCTACTGTACTATCCGTAATGATTTTAGGGTCCTTATATTATAATCCTCGACTATCGTTAACTGATTATCCGAAAGATATTCAAAAAGCAGTTTTTCCAAAATCGATTCATGAAAAAAAGCAAACCATTTACTTTAATATTGTATATAATGCTATTCTTTTCGGTTGTCCTTTCGTTTCTACATATATATTACATAAGCATGAAAAATTATTGTATATTGATGCTTATTTACACACTTTTGGTATTTTAATGATTTTCAATTTAGTAGATTTACTTATAATTGATTGGCTAATTTTTTGCTGGATTACTCCAAGGTTTGTTGTGATTCCTAGTACGGCAGGTATGAAAGGATATAAAGATTATAAGTTTCATTTAAGAGGGGCTATAGTCGCTACTCAAATTTTAGCAATCGTAAGTTTATTTTTGGCGGGAATTGCAACAACTATTTAGTGTGAAGAAGGGCATGGGGCTTTTATAAAAGATAAGGAGATTTATAATATATAGAATTAGAAATAAGAATTTGTTAGTATTGAAGTGAGGAGTTTTAATAACAGTATATTAAGCCGTATTAATATACTGTTGCAAATGTTTTGATATTATGTAAAATTATACAATTTTACAGAGACATTTGATAAAATTCAAAAAAATATAATGGAGGCTAATATGAAAAAAGTAATTGGCGCAGGAACAGCAACTATTTTTGGATTGGGGGCGTTTACCACAACTGCTACCGCAGAAACAATCGTAACAGCAGATGTACTTAACGTACGTGAAAAACCGACTACAGAATCAAAAGTGGTCGAAAAAGTAAAGAATGGGCAAGAGTTAAAAGTCATCAATACCGAAGATGGCTGGTCAAAAATTGAATTGAACGGTAAAGAAGTGTTTGTAAGTTCGGAGTTTACAAAAGATGTGTATCATGTAACGGCGAATTTGTTAAATGTACGTACCGAAGCAAACACAGATTCAGAAATTCTTGGCAGACTAAAAAAAGATGATGTAATTGAATCAACGCATCAAGTAAAAGACGGATGGCTGCAATTTGAGTATAAAGGAAAAACTGCTTATGCAAACGTTTCTTTCCTATCAAGTACAGCACCAACTGAAAAGAAAACTGAAGAGAAAACGAAGCAAGTAACGAAAGTACAAAAATCAGTTAAAGAAAAGAAAGAAGTAAAGACGCAGAAAGTAGCAAAAGCGAAAGAAACAACGAAAGCACAAGAAATAGTAAAGCCTAAAGAAGAAGTAAAAGTCAAAGAAGAAGTAAAAGTTAAAGAAGAACCGAAAGCACAAGAAATAGTAAAGCCTAAAGAAGAGGCAAAGGTTAAAGAAAAAGTAAAAGTTAAAGAAGAACCGAAAGCACAAGAAATAGTAAAGCCTAAAGAAGA